>JAAEPP010000565.1 GCA_024232495.1 Flavobacteriaceae bacterium | reverse complement strand
AGTGTTCAAAATAAAGGAAAAAATATTTTGTATAGGAATTTCAACAAAATGACAGGAATCGGTCTTGAAGCTACGCCATCGAAGTAAATGATGCCTTAATCCAGTGCCTTAGACCACTCGGCCATGCTGCCTGTATGTTAGGTGGTCAATAGCGTTGATTATGGTAGTAGATACCATGTGCAGGTGTTCAAAATACAGAAAACAATACTTTGTATAGGAATGTCAACAAATTGACAGGAGTGGAGTGGAGGCACTTTGGACCAAACGGCCATCTTGCCTGTATTTTTTGTGGTCAATAGCATGGATAATGGTAGATGACACCTTGTGCAGGTGTTCAAAATAAAGGAAACAATACTTTCTTTAGGAATATCAACAAATTGACAGGAGTGGGACTCGAACCCACGCCACCGAAGTGACTGATGCCATAAACCAGCGCCTTACACCACTTAACCATCCTGCCTGTATGTTGTGTGGTCAATAGCATGGATTATGGTGTTAGATACCATGTGCAGGTGTTCAACATAAAGGAAAAAATACTTTGTATTGGAATTTCAACAAAATGACAGGAATCGGTCTCGAAGCTACGCCATCGAAGTAAATGATGCCTTAATCCAGTGCCTTAGACCACT
>JAAEPP010000564.1 GCA_024232495.1 Flavobacteriaceae bacterium | reverse complement strand
GTACTTTAACATACGATAATGCCGTATAAATATCAAACAAGTGCTACCCTTTAGGGTTCATTTAAAACGAATTGACTCATTGTTGCTCGCTTTTTTAATAGAATGACTATGATACAAAGCTCGCGCCGCGATTAAACCTGTTTTAAATTGAATAAATTTTAACCCTTAAAGATCAACAGCCCCTAGTTTGCAATTAAGCTAACACTAATGAAAATAAACTCAGTTAATTTAAAGAACATCCGTCATGAAAGTCAGCGCAATATCAATCGATTCAGCGAAAAACGTTTTTCAGGTAATGGGCTTTCTGTCCACAGGTAAAATTACGGCTGCGCGCAACCTATCCTTGTTTATTAGCATCACTTACACCGTAGGCCGCAATCTGTTTATTTCTATACTTGGAGACTAAGCATATTTTCTACTCCAAATTCAACATTTACGCTGATAACTAATATTTTTTAGGTATTAATTAGCTCCAAATTATCAGATATTTCTTTCGTTAATTGGCGGATCACAGGTGGAGCAGCCAATAAAGCCCCTAAAGTGCCCATAACACCAGTATCTGTTCGCCACTGTAAATACTGCTGATAAATGGCGAATGATTGCCATTTAGAAATAAAAATAACGAGTTCTGTATCTGCTTCACTATAAATAGACATATCAATAAAGCCGTCAAATTTGCGAGTTTCTGGGAAATGTTTTGTTAACAATTGCAATAAACTCGCCTTACGACCTTGCTTAACCTTGGCTTCTAGAATAACAGTGACACTCATAACTTTACTCCTATAGCACGTTTAAAACTTTCCATATCGTAATAATCTTTTTGACTAATAATTTTTCCATCTTCATTTATCGTTGTGCTACTTAACCCTTTTAGAAAAAAAGATTTATTGGAGATTTTTGTCTCTCCCCATTTGCCATTAAAGGTACCACCGTAAACC
Source organism: Flavobacteriaceae bacterium (assembly GCA_024232495.1). Taxonomy (GTDB): domain Bacteria; phylum Bacteroidota; class Bacteroidia; order Flavobacteriales; family Flavobacteriaceae; genus Marifrigoribacter. The sequence goes on along the minus strand of JAAEPP010000564.1, from coordinate 2,305 downwards.
CATTCATAGATAACCGTATTACCACTTACAAAAATGTCACCACTCTTTTGCCAATACATGTCAGCAACGTAACCCATAAAATAATTAGTAATTGCAGGAGCAACTTTTTCTTTACCCGTTATTGTGCTGTTAGTTGCTAAGTTATACCAAACAACATCTGGTGCAAAGAAGCTTTTTATTTCAGCTTTGTTGTGGCTATTCCATGAGTTGAAATAACCTGTTAACACAATTTCTGCATTACTCATCGCTATTGCGGGATGAGTTAACAAGAACAATAAACCTATCAACACATACTTTTTCATAATTACCTCTTATATTGGGAAGCTCGATAGTGAGCAAAGTAATAGTATTAAAAGATCAAAAGCAGCGATAACCCAAAAAAGTCAAAAGTAGTGCTTTTAAGTCAAAGATTCATATTTTTCATTTCACTTGGGGTTTTACCATGAATGGATTTATACGATTTTATAAAGTGAGAGATATTGCTATAACCAACATCAATAGCACAATTGGTGACACTGGAGCCATTAGCTAATAACTCGGCTGCTTTCATCATTCTGCTTTCAATTAACCACTGCTTTGGTGGCTTGCCATATTTTCGTTTAAAGTCACGGTTGAAACTAGACAAGCTCCTGCCGCTCAAACTGGCAAAATCGGAAACCGAAAGGTTTTTATCGTAATTATCTAACATCAGTTTTGATAGATTACGATTTTTTTTGTCCTGCTCAGACACTGCAAGTGTTGTTATGATTTCGGCTTGATTATTAGCATAGATCAAGTGTAAAAATTCAATGATTTTTATATTCAAGATATCTTTACTGTTTTCAAAATCAGCATAGACAGAGTTGAGCGCAGTAAAATATTTTTCTACATGAATACTAGAGTTGACTTTGCAGACGGTTGATTCAGAGAAGTATTGCTTATCAAGCGCAATTTTTGATGCTAAAAAAGAATTAACGATGTCATGATTAATGAAAATTAAGTACATCTCGATTGATTCATCTATGGTGATAAAGTCAGAGATCAAATAAGTATCTCTGGGCATAAATAGTAGTTCACCTGAGTTTGTTTTAATCAAATCTCCTTTTGGTGTTTGTACTTCTACACAACCTTTTAACACAAAGATAAAACAGTGAGAAGTACAAATTTTCTCTTGACTCAATAAGTTATGATCTAACTTTTTAAATAAAATACATGATTGTTGGTAATAAAATATTTTTTTTATATTTGGATGTGAATACAGGGTTTTAGGTAATGTGAGGTATTTCATTTATGCTTAATCTTATTCATATAAATAGCTGCGAGTTAAGTTAGTGATGCTAACGAGGCTGTAGAATTTCTCTTTTAGAAAAAATAGCCTCAAAAATAATTAAAAAATAAGCCTCAAAACGCGTCTCTAGGTGAAATCTGAGGTAATATCCTACTACAAGTGACTTTTACAGGCCCTGTGAACGTAAATTTCATCCGTCATTTTCGACTTTGAAGAAATTCTACAGCATCAACGCCGTTTTAAGCGGCAAATTAGTGTTGGCTAAAATAAGTGAGGCACGTATATTGAAAAAAACCAACTGTTATTTGTCCGTCTTGAAAACCCTTGTTAGGTTTTCATGGTACCCACGTTACATATTTCCCTTTAAAAATGTGCAACTACTCCGATAAAAGTCCCCTTAAATCCAAGGTCGGTATATAAATTGTTTAAATTATCTAGTTCCATTTCTACGAGCCGATAGCCTAAGGTCAGATTGACGTCTACCAACCTATTGTGTACTAGATCATAATCTAAACCAACTTGATAATCATAAAGTGTATGCTCATCTTTTAATGAAATATTACCTTGGGCAAATACACTTAGACAAGTTAATGGCAAGCTAATTTTAGTGGCGACATACAACATAGGTTCAATTTCGTCGGTCTTTATTTTACCCTTAGCAGTAGAAATATTTGTTTCTTCCGTAGCTGTATGAATATGATCATAGTGCGCCGCTTCATCAACAGTTGTTACGGTTGTGGTTGTCCCTGTAACAGTGACGTCACCATTCAAAGATCTTGCTGTTAACCCTAAATCAAATGAAAAAACGCCATTATTAAATAATTCATAATATAAGGTGTAATCGACATAACTAACGTTTAAATTGGCAACAAAATTGACATCAGTAGTAGTATTCACGTTCGCACCAGTATGATCGTGAGCTTACGGCAGCCTAGCTCAACTTCCACTTTTTGATCTGATTTAATGTTAGCAACCTTCATCACTAGGATGCATTCATGTCAAACAAAGATCAATTATCAACCGTCGTTAGCGCCTTTG
>JAAEPP010000563.1 GCA_024232495.1 Flavobacteriaceae bacterium | reverse complement strand
GATTTGTCTACACTAACCGAGTCTTTGAGTTAACATTCGTGCAAATGCAGTTTGAAAATATTTTCCTGTGTGATTAATATAACGACTGTGTGGCGCAATGCTAGCGCGTCTGGCTCCAGTCCAGAAGGTTGCTTGTTCAAATCACGTCAGGGTCAGGCAGGTTTTAATATTTGGGCATATTCTGGCCATTTGTCTTAATAATATTTCAAGATATATTGAGGACAATATTTCTTCATTGAGTTCTGTGAACATTGGAAAAGGCACAGTTCAGTCAAAAAGGATATGTTCAGAAATCTTATTCCTGCTCAATGTTGGTGAAGTTTACATTTTGCAACAGATTTCTAAAATCAATTCTCTTTTTTGCCTTTTCGTCTTTTTGTTAAAGATAAACCCAATGCCAGGTAATTTGTTTACACTAACCGAGTCTTTGAGTTAACATTCGTGCAAATGCAGTTTGAAAATATTTTCCTGTGTGATTAATATAACGACTGTGTGGCGCAATGCTAGCGCGTCTGGCTCCAGTCCAGAAG
>JAAEPP010000562.1 GCA_024232495.1 Flavobacteriaceae bacterium | reverse complement strand
TGAAAACTTCTAAATCCTCGAAATAGTTAATATTTAAAGATTTTTCAAACTGAACGCTAAGACATAACCATCATTTTATTTCATCTATGCTATTTTCTTATTATGATAATATTCTATTAGCTTTACGCATTTTTCAAAATATAGCCCTCACTTATGTAATTGCAAGTACCCCTTGTTTGTGACCGAAAAATTTCTAAATCGTTGTCTTATTCAAAATTTACCAATTTTTATGCGTAATAATCAGAAATAATCATCATTTTCCCATATCTCTGTTATTTTCTTAGAAAAAAGATATTCTATTGTTATCACGTATTTCTAGAATATAGCCCTCTATTATAAAATGTAGGTACCCCTTGTATGAAACGGTGATTTTTATGGATAACTTGCTAGCCTGTTGGATAGAGAAAGTAACTTGATTTTTATCATGTTACCATTGGATCATTATTTTTCGACTGATCTAAAAGTTCTCTACCGATGCTATAGTTTTTGCAGATTTTCAAGATAACCCCAATTATTTTCCCAGGATGCTCTGAGAAACCATGGTGGTAAGCCAGTATCTTGACATTTGAGTGGTTCATAGACATTTCAACATTTTTCAATACATCAGCCATCTT
>JAAEPP010000561.1 GCA_024232495.1 Flavobacteriaceae bacterium | reverse complement strand
GTTGCTGTTTTAATTCCTTCTTTCTTTTATGAGAAAAAAAATAAAATTCGAGTAGTGTTTTCGACATTTTTTTGGCCTAGGCCGAAAATCGAGCCCAAACTTTTGCTCGGGGCTTCTAAACGAAAAAAGATAATTATTCCATTTTTTCAGCATAATTTAGCTTGAAAACGAGGCTTTAATGATACCCCTGGCCCCCTGTTGGCTATGGCTACCAAGCTATGCCAACGTGGTTTTTAAAAGTTCAACGAGCCCGCACAGCCAAACGGTCTTTCAGCATTTGGGGGGCCCGCGATTTTTTTGTTCCTTATTAAATAAGCTTTCATTTGAAAGTTTAATTTTGCATTTTTAGTCATTCTGGCAAGAGCCCCAGCTACTTTTAGGTGCCCCATTGGAGCAAAAACAGGGCAAAACCGCGTGTCTCGTTGTTGCTGCTGCGCAGCAACACGCAGCGTCCACCCGTTTCTACGTTGAGAAATCGTAATGGAGGACAAGTTATCGGAAGCAGGCCTTTCTGGTGAACGTTTTAAGAGCTTTTGGACAATAAATATATAACAAATGTATGTAATTATGTTTTCTTAACCATTTTTAAACAATAATTGAACAACTTATCTCCTTTTGGGCTGAGTTTTGGCAACGCGGTCGGTTATCATTTTGCGAATTCTGTTGTCGCGCTTCATAAAAACTGGTGAGGTCAACTTGAAAATTTGTTTTAAATTTCTACGTTATGTTAAACGCAAATATTTGGACTCATTTTTATAGATAATTTAATACTGAATCTGAATCTTTTTTTGATTTTTTAATATCTTAAATATAACCAAAGCTACAATGAAATTTCTGCAAGGAATAGCAAAACGGGCCTAAAAGGACTTGACTTCCCGGTCGTAACAGCTGTGTTGGCTTTAGACCTAGGGGGCACCATTGACACTCTCTGCAATCTGGCTAATTCTTAAGTTCTGTTATGATAAAAAATTATCAACTTATTGTTTACATAGCCGGATTTTTATTTGTGTTAGAATTTGACTAAGCTATGAAAACCGTGGATAAATTTTCTAAGCATATTTATTACATATTTATGATGTTTGGCTTATGATATTCTCTTTTTCAGAGTCAAGCAAGGATGGGGGGACATGATGGAGGAAGAGGAGACAGGTCAGTATAATCTCTAGCCTGATATTTGATAGTCACCAATTATTACCACAGACCTTTAATATCTATTAGGGTAATGCTTTTCACTTACACCCCCTTCTTGAGCTGGTCATTGCATAATGAAAAATAACTTATTTGAAGCTTTTCAACTGCCTCATATCAGAATTGTACATCAGAAAGAGAGCCCCTCCAGGTTTATGAATTATCAAATTTTTCATTCCCATTCTTTTTTTGCGGTACTTCTCTAAT
>JAAEPP010000560.1 GCA_024232495.1 Flavobacteriaceae bacterium | reverse complement strand
GCGAAGCAAAAGTAAAATTTGGTGGTTCATACACATTTAAATCAAGAGATTTTATAATCCATAGGTATTCTTTTCCTTTATTAAATATTGCTAATGATTTTGCAAATGGAGATCCAGATCAAATATTTGATGATCAAAATATGTACGATGCAAGTTTAAACAGTGGTGTATTTGTAAGACGAGATTCAGGAATTTCAGATTCTTTTGAATCTCAAATGAATATTGCCTCAGCCTATGTCTCTGAAGAATTTAAAATAACTGAATGGTTCAATGCGATTGCCGGGTTACGTTATGAAAAGTTTCAATTAATTTATTCTGGACAAAGACAAGATGGGACAAATCTTACTAAAGCAACTATTATAGATAAAAATGATTTGTTTCCTTCTGCTAATTTAATATTTGATTTAAATGAAGATGGTTCACAGAAAGTTAGAACTTCTTATGCGAGAACAATAGCTAGGCCTTCTTTTAAAGAAGCTTCTTTAGCAGAAATATTTGACCCAATTAACAATACTTTTTTTATTGGTAATATTAATATACAACCTACTTATATCAATAATTTTGACTTAAGATTTGAAAAATATGGAGATAATGGAGATTTTTATGCAATTAGTGGTTTTTATAAATCATTTAAGGATCCTATTGAGCTCTCATTTATTAGAAGTGCTACAGGACAATTTACTCCTTTAAATTTAGGTGATGCTAATGTCTATGGTGGAGAAATTGAAGTTAGGAAACATTTAGGGTTTATTCCTGGTTGGGAAAATTTTGGAATTAATTTTAATTTTTCAATCATAGAATCTCAGCAAAAATTTAGTGAGGACGAAAGAGAAAATAGAGAAGAAAACTTGAGGATTGGTGAAGTATTAGATAGTTCAAGACCGCTTCAGGGTCAATCTCCTTATTTAATTAATTTTGGAATCGATTATGGCGATGACAATGGATGGAATGCTGGGTTCTTCTATAACGTTCAAGGTGAAACATTACAAGTGGTAGGTAATGGAAACCTCCCAGATGTTTATACACTTCCATTTAATAATTTAGTCTTTAATGCTTCTAAAACTTTTGGTGAAACTAAAAACTCAAGTATTTCTTTAAAATTTGAGAATCTATTAAATAGTAGCATAGAAAGTATTTATAAATCCTATAAGGCGAAAAATCAAATTTATTCTAAGTGGAGCCCGGGACAACAGATTAGTATCAGCTACCGGATTAAATTTTAAAATTTTTGATGCTGTATATGTAATTGTTAATAATTAGATAATATTAATATTACAATTAGATTACATATTAGTTTTTTATTGTAATATCTCTTAAAATCGTTTAGTTTTTGTCGACTAGATTTATAGAGTAGAGGCTGTTTTTTCAACAGCCTCTTTTTTTAAAATCTAAATCGACTTGTTAATTGTAGAAGGTTACTTCGCCATTTGAAATATCATACATTCCTCCAATAATTTTAATTTCATGATTCTTTTCCATTTCAACTAAAACAGGGCTTTGGTTTCTTATGTTTTCAATGGTCATCATTACGTTTTTTTCGGCAACTTGATTTACAAAATCAATATTCTTAGAATTTCTTAAAGATTCATCTGCTGGTTCTGAAACGGCAGCAACAGCTGGTTCAATTTTATTAATTAAAGTAGTTAAATTCCCCAGTCTAGCGTGGTCACAGGCTCCTTTTACAGCACCGCAGGCAGTGTGGCCAAGAACAACTACTAGTTTTGTTCCAGCAAGCTTACAAGCAAATTCCATACTTCCTAAAATATCCTCATTTACAAAGTTTCCAGCAATACGAATACTAAATAAATCACCCATCCCTTGATCAAAAATTAATTCTGATGAAACTCTAGAGTCTATACAACTTAACACAGTTGCATAAGGGTATTGACCACTTGCTGTTTCTCTAACTTGTTGAACTAAATTTCTGCTCAAACGAACATTTTCTTGGAACCTTTTATTTCCTTCTCTTAAGTTTTGCAATGACGATTCTGGTGTCATTTTAGATTGTGTTTCTTTCGTGTGTGTATACATGTTATGCTGCTTTTGGATTTAAATTAAAAAATTTGATATAACTTTTTGGATTATCTACGATTCCTTTTTCGGAGATTAATTTAATACTAATATTTCTACTTTTCGCCTTCTCAGAAAAATCCTCTAGTATTTCTACAATATCATTATCTAAATAACGAGTTTTTCTGACATCCAATTCTAAATAAGAATCCTCGGGTAATTGATCTAGCTCTTTTAAAATTGCTCCTTTATTAAAAAAAGTAACTTCCTCTGCTAAGGTTATTTTACATTTCTTTTTACCATTACTAATATCTTCCATATGAAGGAAGTGAGAATTTTGATAGCTCTTAATTAAAATCACAACAATTCCAACCATTAAACCCAAACCTATTCCAATAAGTAAGTCTGTAAAAACAATCCCTAGAACAGTAACTATAAAGGGTACAAATTGTTTCCAGCCTAAAAAATACATCGTTTTAAATAAGGTGGGTTTTGCTAATTTATAGCCCACTATTAACAATATAGATGCTAAAACAGATAATGGAATTAAATTTAGTAGCTTAGGAATCATAACCACCGAAATTAATAAAAATAAACCGTGAATGATGGCTGCCATTTTGGTTTTCCCTCCAGATTGAATGTTGGCTGAACTTCGAACAATTACTTGCGTAATTGGTAGGCCTCCTATTAATCCTGATATAATATTTCCAGAACCCTGTGCAATTAATTCACGATTGGTTGGTGTTACTCTTTTTTCAGGATCTAACTTATCGGTGGCTTCAACACAAAGTAATGTTTCCAAACTAGCCACTAAGGCGATTGTAAAAGCCGTTATCCAAATATCAGCTCTTGTGATTGCCATAAAATTTGGAACACTAAATTGACCAAAAAAAGAGGAAATATCACCAGGAATCGGGACACTTACTAGTTGAGAGGAAGAAATACCAAATACGTCATTGCTGTTTGAAAATAAAACATAAAGTATTCCTACAATTACAGCTACTAGAGGTCCTTGTATTAATTTAAATATTTTTCCTTTTTTAGATAATATCTTTTCCCAAAGAAGTAAAATTACTAAGCTAAAAATAGCAATTAAAGTTGACCCTAAGCTTATAAATTTTATGGAATTGAAAATTCCAGAAAACGTATTTTCTCCGTCAACTTGATTGAAAGCAAAATCTCCTTCTGGTGACATATCGTACCCAAAAAAATGAGGTATTTGTTTTAGAATTATAATAATTCCAATACCTGTTAACATTCCTTTTATAACCGAGGATGGGAAATAGTATCCTATTACACCTGCTTTTAAAATACCTAAAATAATTTGAAAAATTCCAGCTAATACAACCGCAACTAGAAAATTTTCAAACCCTCCTAAAGCACTTATAGCAGTAAGAACAATAGCAGCTAGACCTGCTGCAGGTCCACTAACGCCAATTTGAGAACCACTTAAAGCTCCCACTACAATTCCTCCAATGATACCAGCGATAACACCTGAAAATAAAGGAGCTCCACTAGCTAATGCAATACCTAAACAAAGTGGTAAAGCAACAAAAAACACAACGATACTTGCAGGCAAGTCGTTTTTAATAAATTTAAACATAATATTATAGTTTGTAACTCTCCGGCCGGAGAGTTATTAAATTAAAAAAATAAATAAACGGGGGTATTATGCTGTTGTTTCTGGAGGGGGTGAAATTACGTCGAACAAAACGTTGGTATGTTTCTTTAAATAATAAAAATTCCTATTATTATTTTTGTTAGAAAAATCTAAATTTTCTTCCAATTCAGTGTGTTGTATAATTTTTTCTTCAATATCTTTTTCAAGTTTTTCTTTCTTTTCTTTATCGTTTATATCGGCTATTTCAACAATCTCAATGTCTGAAATTAATTCAACAAAAGAGGGGGCTAATATCGAAAAGACAAGCAATGCGGTAAGTGATATGTGTATAATAGACTTAAACATGATGCAAAATTAATTTAATTTTCTATTTTAAATTCTTTAAGTATTGTTAATTTTTACAATGTTTTTTATTTGTTCACAATGAGGTAACAATTTCTTAACATTGGTATTGGTTATTTGCATCGACAAAAACTAATAACGATAAATAATGAGAAATAACTACTTTTCTTTTTTAGCAATAGTATTAATTGCCTCTTTAACAGCCAAGTCACAAACTTTAGAAGATATGAAGTTTGGAAAAGGCATGATAAATTTCACCGCAAAAGATAGTTCTTTTAGTGTAAAATTTGCTCCTAGATTCCAGTTGTTATCCTCAACAGGCTGGTCGGATATCGGTGATGGTTTTGGAGAAGCTAACACCAGTACTTTTATTCGAAGAGCTCGGTTAAAATTTGATGGATTTGCACTATCACCAAAGTTAAAGTACAAACTTGAGTTGGGATTGTCTAATAGAGATATTGCTGGAGCTTCTATTTATAATAAAAATACGCCAAGATATATTTTAGATGCAGTAATTAAATGGAATTTTTACGAGAATTTTGTGCTTTGGGCAGGTCAAACCAAATTACCAGGAAATAGAGAACGTGTAATTTCCTCCGCTGATCTTCAATTGGTAGACCGATCTTTGCTAAATGCTTCTTTTAATATAGATAGAGATATTGGTCTTCAATTAAGGCATCATTTTACCATTGGCGATCAGTTTTTAGTTCGTGAGGTATTCTCCTGGGCTCAAGGAGAAGGACGAAATGTAGTAACGGGTAACCTAGGAGGCCACCAATATACTGGCCGTTTAGAATTTTTACCTTTCGGTAAATTTAAAGGAAAAGGAGACTATAAAGGTGGTGGATTAACTCGAGAAGAGAACCTAAAATTTGCTGTTGGAACATCCTATGATTTTAATAATAATGCGGTTAAAACAAGAAGTAATCAAGGAAGTTATATGACCAATGATATAGGGTACTATGAAACTAACATTACTACCGTATTTATTGATGCGATCTTAAATTATAAAGGCTTTTCGTTTATGGGAGAATACTCAAATCGTGATGCTGAGGATCCCATCGCAAAAAACTCTGATGGAACAGCTACCGGCCAGATCGTTTCAGAAGGAAACGGTTTAAACATTCAATCTGGTTATTTATTTAAAAAGAATTGGGAGCTTACCGGAAGGTATTCTTTCATTGACTTAAAATTGAGTGAAATTTCAGAACAATACACGTTGGGAGTTTCCAAATACATTGCAGGACATAAACTAAAAGTTCAATCGGATATCAGTTACTTAACGCTTGATGACATTGGCAGTGAAATCAGATTCAGACTACAGGTAGACATACACTTTTAAAAATAACATTTAGATAACATTTAGATCTTATTTTAATAAGATATTTGAAATTTATAAAAAGACTATGGATAATATATATATTTTAATGATTGTTGCTTTAGCGGTTTTAGCTATCGCAGATTTAGTAGTTGGAGTAAGTAATGATGCTGTTAATTTTTTAAATTCTGCAATCGGTTCGAAAGCAGTTTCCTTTAAAACTATTATCATTGTCGCTAGTTTAGGAGTTGCATTTGGCGCCTTATCACCTAGTGGTATGATGGAAGTAGCTCGAAAAGGAATTTTTCTGCCAAGTGAATTTTATTTTAATGAAATCATGATCATTTTTATGGCAGTTATGATTACAGACATCTTGCTGCTAGATTTCTTTAACACGCTTGGAATGCCTACCTCAACGACCGTGTCTATTGTGTTTGAATTATTAGGCGCTGCAGTGGTTATGTCTCTCATAAAAATCAGTGCCTCCGAAGCTGAAACAATTTCAAATCTTGGTCAATATATCAACACTGCAAAGGCCACAGAAATAATTCTTGGAATTCTTCTTTCTGTTGTAGTTGCATTTTCTGTTGGTGCATTTGTACAATATAGTACACGACTCCTATTAACATTTAATTTTGAGGAAAAAGCGAAATGGGTTGCTGCCCTATTTGGTGGAATTGCTGCCACAGCGATTACCTATTTTATATTAATTAAAGGTTTAAAAGGTGCCAGTTTTATTTCTGGAGATTTTAAGTCTTATATCTATGAAAACACGTTTACGATAGTTTTTATATCGTTTATTTTCTGGACGACGCTATGCGCACTAATTACTGGAGTCTTTAAAATGAGTGTTTATAAATTCATCATTATCATTGGAACATTTGCAATTGCTATGGCATTTGCAGGGAATGATCTAGTGAATTTTATTGGAGTACCAATTGCTGCTTGGCAATCCTACGAAGCATGGGTAGCTTCTGGAGTTCCTGCGGCTGATTTTAGTATGGAAGTAATGTCTAAAAAAGTACCTACTCCTAGTTTATTGCTGTTTGCAGCTGGTCTAATTATGGTATTGACTTTATGGTTTTCGAAAAAAGCAAAAGCAGTATTAAAGACATCGATTGATTTATCGAGCCAGGATTCAGTAAAAGAAAGGTTTGAGCCCAATTTTTTATCGAGAGGTTTGGTTAGATTTACAACTTTATTATCAAAATATCACCATACGATATTACCTAAAAAAGTCCAAGATAAAATTGAATATCAATTCAAAAAGCCCAAAGAAAGTAAAAAAGCAGCTAAAAAAGACTTACCTGCTTTTGACATGGTTAGGGCTGCTGTCAACCTTATGGTAGCGAGTATTTTGATTTCTATAGCAACTTCAATGAAGTTACCGCTATCTACAACCTACGTAACATTTATGGTAGCAATGGGGACTTCGCTGGCAGACAGAGCATGGGGAAGAGAGAGTGCTGTTTACAGAGTTGCTGGTGTACTAAATGTTATTGGAGGTTGGTTTTTCACCGCTTTCAGTGCTTTTGTTGCGGCCGGGATTATTGCGTATCTCATTTATTTAGGAGGGGCACCTATGATAGCTGTTTTACTATTAATTACCATATTACTATTGGTCAGAAATTATTTAAGTCATAAAAAGAAAGCAGACAATACTTTATTGCAAGACGGCTTAAAGAAAACAGAAAGTAAAACTGTTCAAGGTATTATTCAAGAGAGCGCAGACCAAATTTCGAATGTTGTCTCCAGAACAAATAAAATATATTCGAATATGTTAAGTGGTTTAGCTAAAGAGGATTTATCTAAATTAAAAAAGAGCAGAAAAGGAGTTGAAAAGTTAAATAAAGAAGTTGATGCATTAAGAGATAATATTTTCTATTTCATAAAGAATTTAGACGAAACAAGTGTTCGAGGATCTAATTTTTACATTATTATTTTAGGATACTTGCAAGATGTTGGACAATCTCTTGATTTTTTAGCTAAAGCTAGCTACAAACACATCAACAATAACCACAAAGCACTTCGATTTAATCAAATTAAAGATTTACAAGATATTGATAAGTCTTTCGAAGAATTATTAAATGATATCGAAACAATTTTTAATAGTAGAAAATTCGAAAAATTAGGTGCTATCTTAAATAGTAAACAACGAGCTCAGGATGATCTGGCTATTAAAATTGCAAGTCAGATTACTCGAACACGTGCCGAGGACGACGATAGTCCTAAAAATACAGCTTTGTACTTTAGTTTACTTCTAGAGACTAAAGATTTAGTGGCCGCTATTATGAATTTGATTGAAGAATATTACAATAGTTACAATACTAAAAATTAGTTTTAAGGCTTTTTAATCACTTTCTGACAAAAAAAAAGGAAAACATCAGTTTTCCTTTTTTAATTTTAACAGCTGTTTTACTAGGAGCCGCACATTAAACAATCATCGTCAGGGCCACCATTTTGTGATTTTGATAACATTTCTCTGTATTCCTGGGGGCTCATAGGTTTATCTGATGCTGCATTCGTAGCTGCCTCCACTTTAGCCTCTTTAACAGGAACTGTTGGCTGTTCCTTTTCTTCCTTTTTAGACAATGTAAACTTAATTGCATCAACTGCACTTTTTGTTCTTAAGTAGTACATTCCCGTTTTTAGGCCACTTTTCCATGCGTAAAAATGCATGGATGTTAATTTAGCCATATTTGCATTTTCCATAAACAAATTAAGCGATTGAGATTGATCTATAAAATAACCTCTATGGCGAGACATATCGATAATATCTTTCATACTTAACTCCCAAACGGTTTTATAAAGTTCTTTTAAATCTTGAGGTATATCTACGTTTTGAACAGAACCGTTTTGTCTCATGATTTCTTCTTTTAAATCATCATTCCATAAGCCTAAATTCACTAAATCTTCTAACAGGTGTTTATTAACAACAATAAACTCCCCAGACAATACTCTTCGAGTATAAATATTAGACGTGTAAGGCTCAAAAGCTTCATTATTACCTAGAATTTGAGAGGTAGAAGCCGTCGGCATAGGCGCAACTAATAACGAGTTACGAACACCGTGCTTCTTTACGCTTTTACGTAATTTACCCCAATCCCAACGACCACTCAATTCTTCATCTTTTATATTCCACATATTGTGCTGGAATTCACCTTTCGATATTGGAGAACCTTTATAACTTTCGTAAGGCCCATCTACTTTTGCCTCTTCCATAGAAGCCGTTACTGCAGCAAAATAAAGTGTTTCAAAAATTTCTTGATTTAATTTTTTTGCCTCATCACTGGTAAATGGCATGCGTAGCATGATAAATGCATCCGCCAAGCCTTGAATACCTAGTCCAATTGGACGGTGCTTAAAATTAGAATATTCCGCTTCAATTACAGGATAATAATTACGATCAATTACTTTATTTAAGTTTTTAGTAACTCGTTTTGTTACTCTAAATAATTCTTTATGATCAAACTCTCCGTTTTTAACAAACATAGGGAGTGCTATAGATGCTAAATTACAAACCGCTACCTCTCCTGGAGAAGTATATTCCATAATTTCAGTACATAAGTTAGATGAACGAATAGTTCCTAGATTTTTTTGATTACTTTTTCTATTCGCTGCATCTTTATAGAGCATGTAAGGAGTCCCGGTTTCAATTTGAGATTCTAATATTTTCTCCCAAAGCAATCTTGCTTTGATAGTCTTTCGCCCCTTATCTCTTGCTTCATAATCCAAATACAGCGCATCAAACTCATCTCCATGAGTATTGTACAAATCTGGACATTCATTGGGACACATTAAGGTCCAAGAGCCATCTTCTTGAACTCTTTTCATAAATAAATCTGGTATCCACATCGCATAAAATAAGTCTCTTGCTCTCATTTCTTCTTTACCGTGATTCTTTTTTAAATCTAAGAATTCAAAAATATCAGCATGCCAAGGCTCTAAATAAATAGCAAAAGAACCCTTTCTCTTCCCTCCACCTTGATCTACATAGCGAGCTGTATCGTTATATACTTGCAACATAGGAACAATCCCATTTGAAGTCCCGTTGGTTCCTGATATATAGGACCCTGTTGCTCTAATGTTATGAATAGACAATCCAATTCCACCAGCAGATTGAGAAATTTTTGCAGTTTGTTTAAGAGTATCGTAAATTCCATCGATACTATCATCTTTCATGGTTAATAAAAAACATGATGACATTTGTGGTTTTGGAGTTCCACTATTAAATAAAGTCGGTGTTGCGTGAGTAAAGAAACGTTTGGACATTAATTCGTAGGTTTCTATAGCAGCAGGCAAATCGTTCAAATGAATTCCTAAAGAAACTCTCATTAGCATATGTTGTGGTCGTTCCACAATATTTCCATTTAATTTCAATAAATAGGATCGTTCAAGAGTTTTAAAACCAAAGTAATCGTATCCAAAATCGCGGTTATAGATGATTGTTGAGTCTAATTCATCTGAATTTTTTTCGATAACCTTATAAACTTCATCACTTAAAAGAGGTGCTTTTTTTCCTGTTCTTGGATTTACGTATTCGTACAAATCTTTCATTACTTCAGAAAAGGTTTTCTTTGTGTTTTTATGAAGATTTGATACTGATATTCTTGCTGCCAAGCGGGCATAATCTGGATGTGATGTCGTTAAAGTCGCTGCTGTTTCGGCTGCTAGATTATCTAACTCGCTAGTGGTCACTCCATCATAAAGCCCTTCAATTACTCGCATTGCTACTTTTACAGGATCTACAATTTCATTTAACCCATAGCACAACTTACGTACTCTTGCCGTAATTTTATCGAACATGATTGGTTCTTTTCGGCCATCTCTTTTGATTACATCCATTTTGGTCTTTTTTTTATAATTAATTTTTTGAGCAAAGAATACTTCACCCATTATCTACAGTAAAATGTAGGTATTAGTAAGATTAAAAAATTCGTCCTTTGAAGGGAAACGAAAATTTTAAAAGTCTGCGTCGAAACTTATTTTTCCTGATTCTTCATCTTTACCAGCGTTTGCAACACCGGCTTTTTGATATTCTGAAACTCGTTTTTCAAAGAAGTTAGTTTTTCCTTGAAGGGATATCATATCCATAAAATCAAATGGATTTTTTGTATTGTATTCTTTTTCACAACCAAATTCAACCAACAACCTATCGGTAACAAACTCAAGATACTGCGTCATTAATTTTGCGTTCATTCCAATTAAACTCACTGGTAATGATTCTGTTATAAATTTACGCTCAATATCTAAGGCATCGATTAAAATTCCTCTGATTCGTTCTTTTGGAACTTTATTGATGATGTGGTTATTATGAAGATGTACTGCAAAATCGCAATGCAGTCCTTCGTCACGAGAAATCAACTCGTTAGAAAAAGTTAATCCTGGCAACAGGCCTCTTTTCTTTAACCAAAAGATAGAACAAAAACTACCCGAAAAGAAAATTCCTTCTACAGCTGCAAATGCGATTAATCTTTCAGCGAAACTTGGACTGTCAATCCATCGTAAAGCCCATTCTGCTTTGTCTTTAATCGCAGGAAAAACCTCAATTGCTCTAAAAAGTGCGTCTTTCTCTTTATCGTCACTAACGTAGGTATCAATTAATAATGAATACACTTCAGAATGGATATTTTCCATCATAATTTGAAACCCGTAGAAAAACTTCGCTTCGGTATATTGTACTTCTGAAACAAAATTTTCTGCTAAATTTTCATTTACAATACCATCGGAAGCTGCAAAAAAGGCAAGAATATGCTTGATGAAATAACGTTCGTCATCGTTCAGCTTTTCTTTCCAATCGATGATATCTTGATGCAAATCAATTTCTTCAGCAGTCCAAATACTCGCTTCTTGTTTTTTATACCAATCCCATAGATCATGATGTTGGATCGGGAAAATCACGAATCTATCTTTATTTTCTTCTAAAATTGGTTCTACTAAACTCATATTCGGCTTGCTTAAAAAATTATCAAAATCACATGTGGTTGTGTTCTAACAAATATGGAAATTTTTATCAGTTATTTTAGAAATATTTTTTTTAGGTTTTCAACAAAGTTTTCAACATAACTATTTTTTAAGATTATTAATTATTTGTTAAAAATATTTATTAATTAACTGATTTTCAGTTGTTTGTAATTAACAAATATTTTTATAAACAAACCGAAATTTTACGGTTGATAACCCTAAGGAACTCTTTTTTTACAATAGATTAGAGGTGAAATAATGATAAAATTTAGCGATCAATTTTTAAATAATTTATTAGAAAAAATGTTGCTTGTTTTTTAAAATAAAAGCAGATTTTAAAATTTAAAAAGAAAAAAAAGAAAAAAAACTTATAATTCTGAAACCAATTTTTCTAATTGTAAAAACCAATTTAAACCAAACTTTCGAATTAAGGCTTCTTTAGTAAATTTATAAACTGGAACCTTTAATGTATTTCCTAAAGAGCAAGCAGCATCACAAATAGGCCATTTATGATAATTGACAGCAGAGAATTCACTGTACTCCTGAACCCTAACTGGATACAAGTGGCAAGAAATTGGTTTCTTAAAATCAATTTGACCCTCGTTAAAAGCATCTTCAATACCACAAGAAGCAGTCCCATTATCTGAAAAGGTGACGTAAGCGCATTCTTTTCCATTCACTAATGGCGTCTCTAATTCTGAAAGGGCAGTTATTACATGAGTTCCTTGATTTTCAATTGCTTTTATACCTTCTGGACGCAAATAAGGCTTCACTTTTGGATAAATATTTTTAAGAATTATTACTTCTTCTTCATTTAGTGGAGCACCCGCTTCACCTTCAATACAACAAGCCCCCTTACACGATGCTAAGTTGCAAACAAACTCTTTTTCGATAATATCTTCCGATACAATTGTTTTTCCTAATTGAAACATTTAGCAAAAATAATACAATTATTATCGTTTTATAATTAATTTTGTCTCATTAAAAAATCGATATCATGAATTTTAATTTTAAAGAAATTTTAACTGCTACCATGATTTTGTTTGCCGTTATAGATATTGTAGGGAGCTTACCTATTATTATTTCTTTGCGAGAAAAGGCAGGACATATACAATCTGAGATGGCTTCAGTTATTGCCGCTGTATTGATGATCGCATTTCTTTTTGTTGGAGAACAAATACTAAGCTTAATTGGTATTAATGTGAATGAATTTGCAGTGGCTGGTTCGCTGATTTTATTTTTTCTAGCTTTAGAAATGATTTTAGGAATTACTTTGTTCAAAGATGATGAAGAAAGCAACCCAAAGTTAGCTTCGGTATTCCCGTTAGCATTCCCGTTGTTAGCAGGACCAGGAAGCTTAACAACCCTTCTTTCTTTAAGAGCAGAATTTAATACCTCCAACATTATTATTGCCATCGTTATCAATATTATTTTCATTTATATTGTTCTAAAAACTTCTGGAAAAATCCAACACGCTATTGGTAAAAACGGTATTATTATTATCCGGAAAGTTTTTGGAGTTGTTTTACTAGCTATTGCCGTAAAATTATTCACAACAAATATTCAATTGTTATTTAATTAATAAGCCCATGAAATATTTCTCGTACATACTAATTGGAATCGCAATCCTATTGATTGGTTACAACAGTACTTTTTTAGATTTTAAAAACTTATTTAATGACGATAGTGGTGTTGCCCTAATTGGAATTATTACAGCTATATGCGCCATCTTGTTGGTTTTGATTTTAAGAATTTCAAAAACTATAGAAAAAAAGAAGAGTTATTAATTTTTCGCTTAATAGCTAACTGCGGTCAGCTTCCAACTTTAAAACTTTTTGAATCATTTCATCATCATTATTTAAAATTAATTCAAAGGCATTGGTTCCATATAACTGTTGAGCAATACTTGCCTTAAGTATTATTTTTATATGGTCTTGATATTGTTTAAATTCTACTGGCTCATTTACAATTCCCGAAAAACTTAAAAACTCGTTTAAAAGCGAATCGTTAATTTGAAAATCAGCAATAAAATCTTCGGCTGTTACCTCATTAAAATCAACTCTATTCTGTTCTAAATACTCAAAAACAAAATAACTCGCAAAGCCACTTCTGGAAATGTATTCTAAAGTTTCTTTTTCAATACTAGTATCTTTTGGAACAAAAATGTCAGGAATAATACCTCCCCCTCCGTAAACAACCTTTCCTTTTGGAGTCACAAATTTTAAAGAATCTGTTACTTTTATACTATCTATGGTCTCCATTTCTCCGCTATGGTATCTATTTTCATAATCTTGATAATAAATATCGTTGCCCTCTCCGTAAGGTCTTTGTATGGACCTACCTGTTGGGGTGTAGTATTTAGCGATGGTTAATCGAACGGCACTGCCATCTCCAAGAGCCATTTCTCTTTGCACGAGTCCTTTCCCAAAAGATCTTCTTCCTATAATTATTCCCCGATCATTGTCTTGTAACGCTCCAGCAATAATTTCGCTGGCAGATGCTGTATTTTGGTTAATAAGAATATATATTTTTCCATCCTCGAAATCCCCTTTTCCGGTCGAATATGTTTTTTCTTCCTTTCCACTTTTATTTTTTGTTATTAAAATTAACTGATCTTCTTTCAAAAATTCATCAATCATTTTTTTTGCAGTAAAAACGTAACCTCCAGGGTTATCTCTTAAATCTAAAACCAAGCCTGTAATTCCTTCTTTGATTAAATGATCCAAAGAAACTTTAAATTCATCGTAGGTTGTTTCGGAAAATCGATTTACCTTGACGTATCCTAATTTATCCTTAAGTTTATAAGATGCATCAATACTAGTTAGAGGAACTTCTTTTCTTAAAATATCAAAATCTAGTAACTCTTGGAATCCTTTTCTGTAAACGGTTAACGAAACCTTTGTGTTTCTTTCTCCCTTTAAACTACTGGTTATACTATCTTTATCAATAGAGCTACCAAAAAGTTGTTGATCGTCAGCATATAACAAACGATCTCCAGCTAAGATCCCTGCTTGCTCTGCTGGACCACCAGGTATTGTTTTAATAACAGCTATAGTGTCTTTATATACATAAAATCGAATTCCTATACCCACGAAATTACCACGCATATCGTCTACACTTTCTTGATACAGGTTTGCAGGAATATAAACGGAATGAGGATC
>JAAEPP010000559.1 GCA_024232495.1 Flavobacteriaceae bacterium | reverse complement strand
GTATCCACCTTGCACAAATGGATAATAAAAAGTAAAGCTGCGCTGTGCATTGCCAAGGTGTAGAACATTAGTCCTAGTGCTTTGACAGCCGAAATTTGATACTCTTGCTTTAGGTGAAAGCCAGGATGTCCGTATTTCAAAGGCACAAAAACTTGTATATATACAATAACAATAAGAGCAGCCAGTAGTTCTAACCAGTATAAAAACAGGGTTTCAAATAGGGTCCAGCCCATACATAAAACTCCTAAAAACAAGAAAATATTATTGATGAATATAGCATAAAATTCTACTTTCTGAATAAAGTATAGTAAGTGGACGAAAAACGGAACACTTTGGGGTGTTTTTTCACGTTTTCTCGGCCCCAAATGATCTCACAACATTCAGCTATGTCTCAAATGAAACTTCCAAAAAATATACGCCCATTTTTTTTGTTTGAAAAAAATCCATGAATAAGAACCCCCCTTAATAATTCTTGACATTTTTTTATTTTTTTCTTGAAAACCACTAAAAAGTGCCGAAAAAACGAACGCTTTTATATATGCCATTTGTGGGAAATCTACTGGACAGAATTGGATCGGACTGACATATTTAGAATGCCCAGAAAAATTCCTATCCACTGAGTACAATATTTATTTATTTTGGACCTCTGGCCGCGAAACATGGATATAATAGAAAACGCTCATTTCAAGGAATTTTCGATCGGAAGAAATCTATACAATTTCAATGTTTCTTTGGATTTTTTGAGAGAAATATTGATCGTACGTCATTTTGCTTTATTGCAATAGAAAGAGCGGAAAAAAACAATTCAGAAACATATTAGTTTTGACATTGGAGTTTTTGGTGAAAGTAATATGCTTAAAAAGATGGTAATTACATAGCGTCGATGGTCGCCGAAGCCTGATTCGCTTCCCAATGTAAATACAGTGGCAATCAGGTGTTCAGTTTTGCATACCGGTCGAAATTATTTAATAACTTTTTACCCTTTGGCAAAAAACAATTTTTTTTTTTGAAAATCACTAAAAAGTACCGAAAAACCGAACGCTGTCATTTACGGGAAATCTACTGAACAGAATTGAATCTGACTAACATAATTAGAATCTACAGGAAATTTCCTATCTACTGAGTACCCTATTTATCATTTTTGGACCT
>JAAEPP010000558.1 GCA_024232495.1 Flavobacteriaceae bacterium | reverse complement strand
TGTCCCTCTGACAAATTGGCCATTTTTCATCCTAGTGACCTCTTTTTTATATGCGTATCCTGATTACATGTGCAGAGGTGCGAACAGGCTTGCAGAAACCTGGAACCGCTGGAACCGGCGGTTCCAGCCACTTTTGGATTTTGGCAGCCACTTTTGGCCCAGCAACCAGTTTTGATCCAGCACCAGTCAAAGCCAGCCACAGCCACATGCAAGATGCAGCCAGTCACAGTCAAAGTTTAGCAAAAGTAACAGCCACCTTCTTCTATAGTGTTCTTCATCTCAGTAGTTTTGGTTTTCTCAATGTTTTCTTAGATTTGCTTTAACATAAGTAAATCTGGGGCCGTATCTTCATCATCATCTGATGCAAGCATGGCTTCATCTAGCCTGGAGTTCTTACATTATTCTTTTCCTACCAACTTTTGCCTTTTCAGCCTTGACTTGCTTGTGGCAGGAAAAAATTGGCATCATACTTTGACAGCCAATTTAGTTAAAAAAAGTTGCGGTGCCAGCCAAAAAATATTTTCTGCAACCCTGCCTCTGAGGGCCACCAACCTATCAACAAACCAGTCCCTTGGGGCCGGTACCCCTGCGGCCGGTGGATGCTTGCTTGCCACGGACAAACGGACAAACAGACAGAAAGTAGATTT
>JAAEPP010000557.1 GCA_024232495.1 Flavobacteriaceae bacterium | reverse complement strand
TAGTTTTTTATGCTGCAAGTATTCACTGTTCGAATGTTTGCTGCTCAAGTTAAAACATAGCATAGTGACGTCACCATGCTGTAAACTTAAAATTAAAATGAACCTTTGCATTTTATAATAATTCAATCAATCGATTTATTTTTTGACAAACGAAAGCAGAAAAAAGTAGATCCAGTTGTTGGACTATCGTACGTACTCTCACCCACAAGCCTAAGAAACACGGGGGAAACAGAGCACACCCAAATAAATTCACAATATGTATTTAATATTATATAATAAAGACTCAATAAAATCGCTCAAAACTCGAATTATACATACAATAAAGATTTAAAACATACCCAAGCATATATAATTTTTAAATATTTACGATTCTGCAAACTTCCAGATCTTGCAACCAAAAGTTTGTCTTAGTTATTTTCATGATTGAGAAGCGAAGCAGGATAGCAGACGGCATAAAATTTAATACAAATGGATATATAGTTATTGGCGGGTAATAAAACCGACGGGTTAAAAGCGCTTTTTGCTAGTTATTAATATAAGCGTTTTTCTTCAAATTCTTATTTATTTAAAAAACAATTTCGGTTTTACATAATTAATTCTAAACTATACTACATTTTGAACCGGTACACGTCAACAAAAGATATATTTAAACAAATAATAAACATTTATCAATATAACTGAATTCATGCAAACGAATTCTGCTCGCCACCATCAGGCTTG
>JAAEPP010000556.1 GCA_024232495.1 Flavobacteriaceae bacterium | reverse complement strand
TGAGCAGCGCCTTGACTTACGTATTGAATTATCTAAACCAATTATCGATTCTATGAAAACATGGTGTGAGGATGTCTTCAAAAAAACAGTACCTTCATCGAAATTGGGAGAAGCTCTTACATATATCTCATTTTCCGCATGTAGTAGTACTACATTTTGTCTATTTAACGTCTCTTTTAAAAAGTTGTTTTCATTAGCACAACACACTGAATTTAGAAACAATATGTAAATAGTCTTGTCGCGTCCTACGAATCCGAATATTCTTGTTTTGTCGTAAAAATTCCATTTTTTCTCTCAACCTTGGGATAAAACGATAAAAATGAATAATTCTTTAGAATTAATTGTTGACATAAAAACATCCAATCTGTATAAAATATCATTTTTTATTTCACTTTACTCATATGAACAAATCGTATTTTATAACACTTCCATTTATAATTTGTACCTTTTTCTCAGGTATTTATTTGACGTCATTCTGAGCAAATAATATACTATCTACTTTCTTAGGAAGCGAGATGTTTTAGGAAAACGATCGAAAGTTTATAGAGACTTTGTTACAGAGTGTTTTAAATAAGAAAGTGACAGATTTTAAGTACATGTCAAAAGAGAATATTATCAGAAAGAATATTGGAGAACTTCCCATATTGAGTATTATGGCTCATCGGTTAGAGTTTGAACAAATCCTCTCTCAGAGTATAAAACCAGATATACGAGATAAGATTAATCCTTCAAAAATTCTTATGCAAATAATTTATAATATCACCAGTAGCCGTTACCCTCTCTATGAATTAAGTCAGTGGATACTTAAAAATGATTTACGAATGTTTGATATGGAAAATTATGATACAGAGTTAAATGATGATAGATTTGCTCGTGCACTGTACAAGCTCTACACCGTAGATCGTGCCTCATTGATGACACAAATCGTCTTACAAACAACGAAAAGTATGGATATCAATTTTGATCAAATACACAACGATTCAACATCTATAAAAGCCTTTGGAAAAATATCTGGGGTAACTCAAAATGGATTAGAGTTAAAAAAAGGGGTGAGTAAAGATCATCGTCCAGATTTAAAACAATTAGTTTTTTCTCTTACTATCTCAGCAGATGGTGCAGTTCCGATTCATTATAAAACGTATTCAGGAAACAGAACAGATGATACGACACATATTGACACATGGAATACTGTAAGATCTATTGCTGGTAAATCTAATTTTCTCTATGTGGCAGATTGCAAAGTATGCACAGATAAACAATTATCTTACATCACCGATAATGGTGGGCGGGTTGTTACAATCGCTCCTGAAACTTGGGGTGAAGTTACACAGTTTAAAGATGACCTCCGTTCTGGTATAATAAAAAATAAGAAAAGAGTTCTGAAGAAAATACATTCTCAAGGAGAATCTAAGTATTCGGTGTATTCTCATATTATTGGTAAATTTCGTACGGTCAAGAGAGGATATTCACTATTTTGGACACACTCTAGTGAAAAGAAACGACAAGATGCATTTCAAAGAGAAGTAAGAATACAAAATGCTGATAAAGCTCTCATTATCCTTTCAGAAAAAATTAATAAAGGAAAATACGTTGAATACTCTGCAATTGAAGGAGGTATAAATGATCTCTGTAAAAAATATAAAGTAACTCGATTTCTTTCTGTAGAAGTGATAGAAGAACAATTTGAAGTAGAGTATCAAATTGGAAAAGGTCGTCCAGGTCCAAAGACAAAATACAAAACAGTAGAAGAAAAAAAATATAGTCTTACATGGAAGTGGTATCAAGTTCTGCTAAGACAAGAAAAAAAAGTTGATGGAATATTTCCGTTACTTTGTACTGATGAAAAAATGTCTGCAAAAGAAGCATTGGAAGCATACAAATATCAACCTCGTTTGGAAAAACGATTCACTCAATTAAAGAGTATACATAATGCAGCTCCACTTCTTTTCAAAAAAATTGAACGAGTGGAAGCAATGATGTTTTTATTTTTTCTAGCCTTAATACTCCAATCTGTGATCGAACGTGAAATAAGAGAACAAATGAAAAAAAAGAGTATTGATGCTCTTCCAATATACCCAGAACACCGTCTCGCATATCATCCAACAACAGCAAAAGTCATAGATACTTTCGAAGGAGTATCTGTGTATTTTTTAGAAAATGGTGGAAAAAGACTTAAAGAATTTCGAGATTCATTGAGTGATACTCAGAGACAAATACTTAACTTATTAGATATTCCTGAGTCAATTTTTTGGGACACTAATAAATAGACAAAAACGATGACTATAACATGCGGAAAATGAGATGTATCGCCTACCTTTTAAAATATCTCCCCTTATTAAAATATGATGAGTATTTATCCATGGGATATCCTATAGCCAGTGGGGTAATTGAAGGAGCTTGTCGTCATTTGATCAAAGACAGAATGGATATCACTGGAGCTCG
>JAAEPP010000555.1 GCA_024232495.1 Flavobacteriaceae bacterium | reverse complement strand
AGATTCTAATCGACTTAGATTAGAAGTTAAAAGAAAAGCTTTAGGTAATGATATTACTAACCAACAAAAAGAATTTTTTATATTACAAGAAGGTGAGTTAGATAAACAACAACAAACACTTAATATAATAAATGCTAAAAATGATAAATTACAAAAACAAAAAGGATTTTTCCAATTAATCCGAGAAAATGCTGGTGGTTTAGCTGATAAATTAGATAAAAGTGGTACTCTATCAAAAATACTCTCAGGAAATATTTTAAAAACTTTAACTCCCCTTAGATTATTTGAAATAGCAGTTTTAGGTATATTTAATGCTTTTAAAGGTCTAGATAAAACTACAAAAGATGTTGCCCAACAATTAGGGGTAAGTTATCATGAAGCACAAGGGATGAATAAAGAATTCTCCCAAATTGCACAAGATTCTAATAGTATTTTTGTTACTACCCAAGGAGTTGCAAAATCCCAAATAGAATTATCTAAAATTCTTGGAACTAATGCAATGTTTACTGCTGAGATGTTACAAACTCAAACGCAGTTAACACACCAATTAGGATTAAGTGCCGAAACGAGTGCAGAAATTGCTAAACTTGGTTTACTAACGGGTAAGACATCAAAAGAAATAGCATCTAATGTATTAGGCCAATCAGTAGCTATGAATGCTGCTAATGGTACTGCAATTACAGAAAAAGAAATATTAAAAGAAGTAGCAAAGTTATCTAGTAGTATCCAATTAAGTATGGCTAATAACCCTATTGAATTAGCTAAAGCAGTTCAAACCGCTAAGCAATTTGGTATGGAGTTAAGTGCTGTTGATGGTATAGCAGGTAGTTTAATGGATTTTGAATCTTCTATAACAAATGAATTAGAAGCAGAATTATTATTAGGTAAAAATATTAATTTAGAAAAAGCTAGACAAGCAGCATTAAATAATGACTTAGCAACTGTAGCAGAAGAAATAGCTAAACAAGCAGGATCAGCAGCTGATTTTGCTAAAATGAACAGACTACAGCAAGAATCATTAGCTAAAGCTGTAGGGATGAGTAGGGAAGATTTAGCAAAAACTTTACAAACCCAAGAAATATTAACTAAACTAGGAGGTCAAGATGCAAGTACAAAGGAAGCATACAATAGATTAGTTAAAGAAGGTTTATCACAGGATCAAATAGCAGCAAAATTAGGAGATAAAAAATTAGCAGATGCTCTACACGCAGAATCTATACAAGATAGATTTAATGCTTCTCTTAATAAAGCAAAAGAATTATTTGTTCAAGTTGCAAATGCTATGTTACCTATAATTGAACCCCTAGCTGATGCCGTAGGTTATATGGCTAGTTTAATCTCTGAATCTACGACTTTCTTAAAAGTATTAGGAAGTATAGCAGCAGTTTATAAAACTCTTCAATTTTTAGGTGACAATGTATATAGAACACAAGTATTAACAAATGCGGCTTCTAAATTAGGTTTAATTACTGAAACCCAAAAGGGAACAATTGAAAGATTTAATT
>JAAEPP010000554.1 GCA_024232495.1 Flavobacteriaceae bacterium | reverse complement strand
CAAATTACTGACTTTTATTTTATGCTTTATTGGAAGTTGTTATCATGTCTTCTTGATTGAGTTTTAGGTCAAATTAAACTTTTAACATTGATATATTTGATTATGCGAAAAATGTGTTTCATTGGAGCACCTTCAACACAAAAAACTAGTTTCATTCATTGAGTTGAATAAAATTGTTAGTCGTGAGACATCATCTATGTCCCCTCAACTGACCTCACTTCCTTATTTGGCAGATAGCCATGCACAGGTTTCAAATTTTGATAAATAATTTTAAGAAATCTACCGAAATTTTAGAGCATGAAAAAATTTCTATTATGTTTATTTGCCGAACTTTCAGGGTTCATGAGCTTGTTTAAAAAGATACATTTTCCATGGCCTGAAAAATTTTCATTTGTTACGAAATCAATCTTGGAATCTGTCCTAAGACTTTATGGAGACCAGTGTAGTTGTAAGGCGTTGAACTCACAACCGAAGAGTAGTTGGTTTGAAAAAAAACCTTAGCAAAATACGGATAATATCTTTAGGCAAGATTTGAACACAATTCACGGTTTTCCTTATTCGCGCGGCGCGCAATGCATTGTGGTTCTTGTAGTAAAGCGTGTGCGCGTTGCGGTCACAAACATACTGTGATCACTTTTCTATGCTGTGATCAACAACTTCGGCCGCACATTTGTCATGGATTCATCTGAGTTTTCTTGCCGAAATACTGCACTTGCACCAACGAAAGTTTGCCCTAGTTTTTTTCAAAGCTACAATTCGGGGCAAACTGCTGAAATTCAACCAGAAGAGCTCGTAGAAGTCGACCAAAGTGACAACGAAGAAGTCTCCTTCAGCAAAGAATGGCCTAGGCCGCCTGGGCCTAGTTTCGAGAAAAAT
>JAAEPP010000553.1 GCA_024232495.1 Flavobacteriaceae bacterium | reverse complement strand
TATTCTAACTTAAGATCATTATAGTAGTATTACTTATTTTCTAATTCATTTCAATCAAACGAAAACAACTTAATCGAAACAAATATAGCAAGTGAAGTCAGTCTAGCAAGACTTGTGAGTTCAGTCTAACAAAATTTACAAGCAGTAAAAATCCAATATATATCGAAAAAAGACTAGAATTTTGCGGTGGGGCGTGAAAGGAATCTAAGCTACGAAACCTGCTATCGACCATAGTTGTTCATCTTTTGTTTGTTTATTTTCGTATTTGTTAATTTGAGTTTAATCGAGCTAATTTGTGAAAATGAAAATGAAAAAAAACCCGAGTAGAACTAGAAGCCTTGACCTCTAGAGCCCACGACTTCTCAAGTTTATTTGAGTTTTCACACTATATGGCAAGCCTACCTACTAAAGGGAATTATCAGATGATAAATTTTATCAAAGTAATCAGTTTTCAGTTTTTATTGATTATCTGTCTTATCATTATGAAAATCTTTTTCCAGGTTGAACCTATTCAAACAACCGAATTTCTCATCAAAGATCTTGAAAGTCAAGTAAAAGGTCAGTGAATTAATATATAGTTTTTTTATATTAGACTAAGGGCTAGGGTATATACTAGGGTGGGTCGTAGTCCCAGGGTTAAGAGAATATACTAGGTGAAGGGTGATTTCAAGGGGTATACGCTTTAGGCTATATATTAGGGTTAGGGTTTATGTTAGGGTATGGGTGTATACTAAGGTTGAGTATATATTAACTTTAGGGTAAATGTCAAGGTGAGGGTGTATACTAAGGTTAGAGTATATATTAGGGTTCGGGTATATTTTAGGGTTTGGTTTTTACACTAAGTCTAGGGTATATATCAGGGTCAGTTTATATTAGGGTTAGGGTATATTTTAGGCATAGGGTGTATACTAAAGTAATGAGCATAATTTAAGGGACATACAGTAATTTAAAATAAAAATAATACTTTACTTTCAATAATTTGAATAAAGAACAAAGTTTCATTCATTTTTCATTTTTAATTATTTTTACACGGTAGCCTCATCAATATGTACTGTTTTACAGGGGGCCGTGTCAAAATTTACAATATTATTTTAAAAAAGAAACTGATTAAAACTACATATATTATACAATAAAAAAAGCTGAATAAAAATCAAAAATTAAAGACTTGCCTCCTGAGCCTATTTTTAAATGTGCTAAGAGAGGGTGCTAGTTTGACCTCCATGGGCAAATTATTCCAAGTCTTTGCACCCCGGAACGATATTGCTCTCTGCCCATTGCAAGTTTTCATCCTAGGAACTAGGACGTCAGCAGTGGCATTGCGTAGATTCATTTTAATTCCACGCGCAGAGTTTTTCTTAAAAATGTTCGAAAGATAACCGGGGGCAAGACCTGATAATGCTTTGTATGTAATAGTGGCTGTTTCGCATTTTATCATGTCGTTAACTGTTTGCCATTTTAGGTCTTTGATTAGATTTGAGACCGAAACATCGAAGCTGCTGTTGGTGACAATTCTCGCAGCTCGATTTTGCAATTTCTGCAAGATTTGCAACTTTGTTTCACCGCAGCCTCCCCAAACAGAGCAGCAGTAGCGGAAATGTGGCTCTACGATGCCATGATACATTTTTATCAAAGTATCCTTAGGGACAATCTTTTTGGCATATTTTAAAAATCCAAGAGCACGAGATATTTTGCTACTTAGATACTGTGTATTCAAATCCCAAGCTAGGCTATCATCAAGTTTTACTCCTAGATATTTCACATTGTTGACGATATCAATTTCAGCACCATCGATAACAAAAGCTGGGGCTTCTACCTTTTTATCAGAAATATTTTTAAGGTTTGGTCGAGAGCCTACAACCATCGCCTGAGTCTTTATGACATTTAAAGACAGTTTGTTTCCCTGTAGCCACCCCTTTAGTCGATCGAGGTCGCTGTTAAGTGCAAAATTTAGATCATTGATATCTTTAGTAGAATGTGATATGCTTGTATCGTCAGCATACATTGTGACATTGCATTTGCGGAGAGACATTGGAAGATCGTTAATATACATTAAAAAAAGAAGGGGACCGAGGCATGAACCCTGTGGCACTCCGCAATCAACACTCTGTAAACTTGAGGATGTGCCATTAACCTTACAAAACTGGAGACGGTTTTGTAGATAAGACTTGAACCAAGAATGGTCCGCCCCATCTATACCATATTTCTTCAGTTTTGCAAGTAAAATTTCATGATCTACGGTATCAAATGCTTTCTTTAGGTCTATAAATACCATTCCGGTATATTTCCCTTGATCCATATTAACATACCAATCGTCAGTGCTTTTTAACAAGCAGGTAACCGTAGAGTGTAGAGACCTGAAGCCAGACTGGTGTGAGAAAAGGAGCTTGTTTTTGTCCAGATATTCGTAAACTTGATTATAGACAAGCTTTTCGAAAACCCTAGCCAAAAAAGGGAGAACCGATATTGGTCTGTAATTAGAGCGATCATCTCTTTGTCCACTTTTGAATATAGGGGCGACTCGTGCAACCCTCCATGAATC
>JAAEPP010000552.1 GCA_024232495.1 Flavobacteriaceae bacterium | reverse complement strand
TTCGTATGTTCACTTATTTTCTTCTTTTTTAAATTTCACAAAGACATTTAAAGGGAATTGGTAAGGTCAAAAGCTGGCTAGCTACTCGTGGCAAGATGGCGGACGGTCATGTTACAGCACGCGTTCGCAAATCACCAGCTATTTAAAACTTTTGGGTTGGTTCCTAGAAGATTTTTACGCTTATTTTACTTTAATAATGTATTTCAGTTCAGTCTAATTCAATATTATTCAATACAATGGCTACTAAGGAAATTCCAGTTCGAGAGTTCATTCGAGAAATGATGGACGTTCAGGCCAAGGCCTACAGAACGGTTGTTGAAATGCTCGTAAACGATGTCAAAGCTGAGCTCGGATTATTGAAGAATGAAGTTAATGACATAAAGACAAGTCTTCAGTTTAGTCAAAAAGACGTTGACGAAATTAAAGAGAAACTTACTGGCGTTGATGAAAAAATCGAAGCTCAGTCTGATTTAGTCGAAGGTGCTCTGGGTGATTTGGGAAAGGTTATTGAAAAAGCAGACGACCTAGAAAACCGGAGTCGTAGGAATAACATTAAAGTTTTCGGCATTCCCGAAGAGTCTTCCGAAGACTACGCTGCTTCAGAGGTGAAACTGAAAGCTGCAATTGTTGATAAATTAGGAATAAAGGATGAAATTGTCATTGAACGAGCCCACAGGGTAGGGCCTAAAGATGGAGGAAGAAAAACACGTGATGGCACCAGAAGAAAAAATCCGGATGAGCCAAGACCGATTGTAGCGAAGCTTCTAAACTGGAAGCAGAAAGATGCTATAATCCAAGCAGCAAGAAAGAGTCGGCCACATGGAGTCTCCTTCAGAGATGATTTCTCAGACAGAGTGTTGGCAAAAAGGGCATCACTCATTCCAGACATGTTAGCAGCCAGAAAAGAGGGGAAACAAGCATTCCTTGTGAGAGATCGATTGGTGATAAAGAAGCTGAGTAAACCACCCGACGATGCTGCAACTGCAAAACTGAATGATCAAGAAAGAATTTCTAGCAACATAAGTGACAATGAAGTTTTTATTAAAGAATGAACTTAAAGTAAGGCCTAAATTTTTTGTGTTTGTTTCAATTTTTCTTTTTTTCTTTTTTTCAGTTAGTTTCAAATAAAATCTTCCTTTTCGTCACAAGTTTAAATAGCTATGGCCAGCAGAATAGGTAATCCTAAATTCCCATGTGGGGTTTGCCAAAAAAATGTTACAAGAAATCAAAAATCTATTCAATGCAGCAAATGTTGTTTTTGGATACATGCAAAATGCAACAATATTTCCAATGCAGAATTTGATAATCTTTCTAAGGAAATGGATAATGTACCTTGGTATTGTATAAATTGTGAAATCAATAAAAATGCATCAATATTTCCATTTGGCAACGAAGAAAATGAGGACTTCCTTAAGGTCTTTGATTTAAAATCACCGTGCTTTGCAGATTGCACGCCCACTTATGAAATTACTTCACATCTCACTAACTTGCCTAATTTAAGCGATTATGATATTGATGAGCAGATGCCTCAAACTCTTGATTCTCGTTATTTCACACTTCCAGAGCTTTCATCCTTGCACTATTCTTCATCAGATCTTTCTGTTCTGCACACTAATATACGAAGCCTTTCTTGCCATCATGAGGAATTGATAGCATTATGCAATCAACTTACTTTCCATCCTGATGTAATTGGTGTTTCTGAAATTTGGGATAGTGATAACCATCCCATTACAACTAATGTTGACATTCCAGGTTACACATTGTATAAGACTTCTTCTTCAAGCCAAAATGGTGGAGTTGGTTTATATATTAAATCATCACTTACAGCAATCCATAGGAATGACCTGAACATCTCTAACTCAGATTTTGAAACTGTTTGGGTAGAAATTGACAATAAAAAAAGTAAAAATATGCTATTCTGTTGTGTTTACAGACACCCTAGTACTGATATTGAAACTCTTACTGATCACTTTGAAAACATTTTTGCAAAGATATCTTTGAACAAACTGGTTTTTATAATGGGTGACTTTAATATCAACTTACTCAACTATGATTCTCACACACCAACAAATGACTTTATTAATTTTCTCTCTGTTAATAACTTCTTACCCTGCATTCATCATCCAAGTAGAGTTTCTGATCAATCTGAATCTGTGATTGACAATATTTTTACAAATGCAATAGGAGATCTAACTTGTGGTAATATCCTAACTCAAATTTCTGACCACTTCCCTCAATTTATGGTCATGAAAAATAGCAAAATTGTTTATAATGAAACTGTAAGTTTTAAACATGATTTTTCTAAGCTAAATGAGCAAAACTTTATTGAAGATTTCAACAATCTTGATCTATCATTTTTAGAATTCGATAATATGGATGTCAATGAAAAATTTGATAGGTTTTTGGAAGTACTTAGTTCTTTGTCAAGTAAACATGCACCAATAACTAAACGTAGTAAGAAAGAAATCAAGTTTAAAAATAAACCATGGATTAATCGTAAA
The DNA here is from genome assembly GCA_024232495.1 of Flavobacteriaceae bacterium. GTDB lineage: Bacteria > Bacteroidota > Bacteroidia > Flavobacteriales > Flavobacteriaceae > Marifrigoribacter. Next base: position 2,464 of record JAAEPP010000552.1, on the reverse strand, counting down.
ATACAAAAAATGATGAAAATTAGAGACAAAATCTTACATAAGCTAAAGAAGAATAAATCTGCTAACAACCTTACTCTTTATAAAAAATTTAGGAATCGGGTTTCTAATGAAATCAAACAAAGTAAAGCAAGATATTACTATAACTATTTCCATGAGAATAATAATAACATGAAAAAACTATGGTCTGGCATTAAAACAATAATCTCTCAAAAGTCTACTACCCCTTCCACTATCAATAAAATTAAGGATGATTTTGGTAACATAACTTCTGATCCCTCTGATATGTCAAACATCTTCAATAATTTTTTTACTACTGTTGCAGATAAAATTACATCCAAAATTCCTAAAACACCAAAATCGCCTCTGGACTATTTACAAAATAGAAATCCTGCTTCATTGTTTCTTTCCCCTGTAACCAGTGAGGAAATTTTGGACTTGATTAATCTGTTGGACTCTTCAAAATCAGTTGGTCCTAATAGTATTCCTATAAAAATGCTCAAAATAATTGGTTCCTCCATCTCCCCATGTCTTGCATCACTTGTTAATAAGTCATTTCAGATTGGCATTTTTCCTAATAAATTGAAAGTAGCAAAAGTTATATCTCTCTTTAAGAAAGGAGATCCAGAACTACCATCAAATTACAGGCCTATTTCTCTTCTCCCTATATTTAGTAAATTGTTTGAAAAACTAATGTATAAAAGACTTTATAGATTTCTTGAGGTCCATAATATTTTTTATTCTTTACAGTTTGGGTTTCAAGAAAATAGGTCCATTGATCATGCTCTCATTAGCATGACTGAATCAATTAGAAGCACATTGGATTGCAAAAAATTTGGATGCGGCGTTTTCATTGATTTACAAAAGGCATTTGATACTGTCAACCATCAAATATTATTGTCTAAGCTTGAACATTATGGTATCCGTGGTTGTGCTTTAGACTGGTTCAAATCTTACCTTTTTCAAAGAAAACAATATGTGTCAATTAATGGACAAAATTCCAGCCTGCTTACAGTAAACTGTGGTGTCCCTCAAGGATCAGTCTTGGGCCCATTACTCTTCTTGATATATATTAATGACCTACCTCTTGCTTCAACTAAATTAAAATTTTATCTATTTGCTGATGATACTAACATCTATCTTGAAGATGGAAATTTGACCCATTTAGTTAAAACTGTTAACAAGGAACTAAAATTTGTGATGAAATGGCTCAATGCCAACAAACTCTCACTGAACATTGAAAAAACAAATTTTATTTTATTTCATTCTATGTCAATTAAAGTTCCTTCTGACATTAATATTAAAATAGGCAAAAAACCAATTAATAGAGTGAAATTTATAAAGTTCTTGGGAGTACTTCTTGATGAGAATATTAGCTGGAAACATCATCTTAATCAACTGTCAAAAAAACTTGCCAGAATATGTGGAATGTTTTTTAAGATAAGGAACTTTGTGCCATTGAACACTTTGTTATGCTTGTATAACGCTTTATTTTTATCATTTTTGCAATATGGAATAACTGTTTGGGGGAGTACTTGCACAACGTATATTGATCCTATTTTCAAATTACAAAAAAAGGTTGTCAGGGCCATCTCATTTGAATCATCTAATTCGCATTCTTCTCCCATTTTCAAAGATCTAAAGATTCTTAAACTCTCTGATGTTTTCCATTTAAAACTCTTAACTTTTGTCTATGAATCAATTCACAAAATATCTCCTAGTTGCTTTCATAATTTCTTCTGCTTGAGTTCATATGTTCATCAATATTCTACCAGGCAAGCTAGTAGAGGCAATTTATACTTGAATCAAAAAAACACAGTTAGATATGGCTTAAACTCTTTAGGGTATCTTGGAGCAAAACTCTGGAATGAATTGCCAGATCATATCAGAAGTGCTAGAACTAAAAATATGTTCAAAACGAAACTGAAGTCACATTTGATAGAAATTTTATAAAGTGATAAATATTTAAATAACATCCCACTCTTTGTTCATAATTGCTTTTGATCCGACCCAATATTAATATTAATTTCGAACTATTTCCATTTTTTCTAAATCTACAGATCCAATAGGGGGGCTCTCTTCTCGTTAGTTTATCTACTTAGAGAGTTCCTCCTTTAAGAAATTTCACACTCAATAGTTAAGATTCTTGATTTATTTATATTTTTCTTTATTTAGATTCTTTAAAATATTCTGTAAATATTTCTGTTATAATTTAATATTGTATGTGTGAAATTTTAAATCAATGAAACTGAAAACTGAAACTGAAGACGAAATCTGCTATCCTCGGCTTAGTATTGCAGTAGTTGGCGTTTCTTAGTTCCTGCAAAAAAATCATGGTTAGTTTGTTTATCCTGACAGATAATCATTAGTCGATGAATAGAGATAGCCTAGAAAATTAAGAAATAAAGCCTACAACACAATGTGTTCCTAGGCAGTCACCCATCCAAGTACTGACATGGCCCGACCC
>JAAEPP010000551.1 GCA_024232495.1 Flavobacteriaceae bacterium | reverse complement strand
CTCCATTTTGTGCGTCTTCTAATAAGTAATGGTAAGTAACTTGCAGATTTCCTGTAGGAATACCACCTGTAACTTGACTATCAGCATCGGTAAGTGTAAACTCCCCAAATCCATCATTGTCAGGATCACAATACTCTAAAGGATCTGGCATAAAAATATCTGGTGGTGGTACTACCACTAATTCCATTTCGAAAGTTTCATAACATCCCGTAGTATTATCTTCTACACGAACGAATATAATCTCTGGATTGATTGTATTGGTATAAGGAATAGGTAATGGATTGATATTCCCATCTGCATCCACTTGTGTAGGGTGATAGGAAACATTTAGTACCGGATTTACTCCAGTAATTAATGCGTTTTGTGTGTTTAAATCAAACTCTGTAATACCATCTAAAACCAAATCATCACATTGCTCATACATCGGTACGACCGTGTATTCAGGTACGCCTCCAACAATTAAATCAAAACTTAAAACCGTAATACATCCTGCAGAATTATCTGCTCTAACCCATAGAGTCTGTGGATTAGTTACATTACTATATGTCCCAGGGTTAGGTATAATGTTAGTACCTGCCTCTGCATCTGCCTGTGTTGTATAATAACCCAAGGTAATACCTAATTGTGTGTTTAATATCTCTACATCCTTCGATAATAAATCAAAAACCTCTACACCATCTCCAGGATCACTAGTCTCACATAAAAAATAATCAGAAATGGGATCCGTTATAGCAGGAGCCTGATCGACCTG
>JAAEPP010000550.1 GCA_024232495.1 Flavobacteriaceae bacterium | reverse complement strand
CAATCTATGGGGAAGCAGATAGAGTTGGTTTTGAATGATACACCTGTAACGGAATCAAATGGAATGTATGCATATCAATCTTACTTTGAAACTATTCTGACTTTTGATGAAACAAGAGCTAAAAACTATTTAAGAATGTCAAATTGGGTGAGTGATACGATTGGAAAGCAAAGTTTTGGCTATCCAACGGCTGCAGCAGGAACAAAAAATGCTGGATTGAACGCAAGATCTGCCCCATTTGATAATAGTGATAAGGTGAAAGTGTTGACAAAACCTCATGTTAACATCTGTAATCAAGAAAAATATTTACTACCTGGCATACGTCTTCAATGGCGATTGAGTCCAAACAGTAATACTTTCTGTTTGATGAGCAAAAAGGGAGCAACAAATCCAGACCCACAGCTATACATCCATGAGGTAAAGCTGGTACTTCGTCATATTCATGTGAAAGATTCAATAATGCAAGGAATTGAAAGAACTTTGATGAAAACCCCCGCAAATTACTCACTTTGCCAACCACATATGGCAAGTTATTTGATTCCTTCTCAAACGACGAGTTGGATTCAAGATAATGTGTTTAATGGAAAAATTCCAAACAGATTGTTTTTCGCAATCGTCGACAATTCTGCATATAATGGATCTTCTGAAGGAAATCCTTTCAATTTTGAGCATAATTCTGCTTCAGCTATTCAGGTTACAGTAGATAATCAAGAAGTAACCCCACCTCTGAGATTAGATTATGACAATGATGATTATTTTGATGCCTACAATCGTCTAATATCAACACTCAACAACTCTCCAAGTCTAATTGATTATGAAACATTTGAACAGGGCTCCACAATCTATGGTTTTGATCTAACTCCAAAAGGAAATTGCGAAGATGAACAGTATTTGTTGAAAAGAGAAGGTAACTTGAGAATAAGCATCAATTTCAGTAAAACGGTTGATGCTCTCATGAACATTGTTATTTTGGGAGAGTTTGATAGAGTGATCCAGATTGATGCTCACAAGAACGTAATTCGTGATTGGTAGTCATGGATGATATAACAATAAATAACTTGTTGACGAAGCGTGAAAAACTTAACCACTTTCATGGTGTTTTCGGAAGAGATGAAATCAAAAACATAAAAATCCACTCTCTCCCTTGTTCATTCATTTTCAACGAAGATAATTTCACTGGTAGAGGAACTCATTGGGTAGCTGTTTACATTGATGAAGATAATCAATTGGATTTCTACGATTCTTTTGGTGAAAAACCAACATTGAAAGAGTTTAAGAATTTCGCTCGTCCGTTTAAACTTAACTATAACAAGATTCAAGTTCAGTCATTTGAGAGTGATACATGTGGTCAGCATTGTATATTCTTCTTACTTAATAGAACAAAAAACGTTACAATGAATTCGTTAATTAGTAAATATTTCAATATTCATCAACTGTTATTAAATGATATTTATGTTTATAATTTTGTTAAAAGAAGATATAATGTTCAATGGTAAATGTTCAAAAGTTTTTCTTGGTGTTTTTCTTAGCGTTTTTCTAGTTGATATATTCATAACTCTTGCTATGAGATGACTAGAGACTTGAAAATTGTTAGAGTAATAGAATGTTGTGGCTAAAGAGATGCTACATTGAAAATGACATTTCAAGTAATCATTATAATCATTATAATCATAAATAATTCCGTATTTGGGAAAACTGAGATTTGTACTTATGATAATAGGGAGTCTGTTATAGATTATGAAATTATCATATCCTGATGAGCAGCATCATCTTCATTCTTGAGTTCATATCAAACTATCATGTTATTCAAATGGATCTATCATAGTAT
>JAAEPP010000549.1 GCA_024232495.1 Flavobacteriaceae bacterium | reverse complement strand
GGACACCTTTACTGCAATCATTTTTCTTTGTAAAGCTGATGCAAAAGCTTTTGATTTCTGTTCATTTTTTCATTTTTTCTCATTTTCATATATTTATCAATCAACTCTAAATACAATTCTATACAATACAAATAAAAAACAACAAAATACAAATTATACGATAATAATATTTTAAACTAAAAGAAAATTGAATTAAACAGAAAAATAACTATACAAAATTGTATTTAGAATTGATTGATTGAGGAGGAGCTCTCTAAGTAGATTAACTAATCGAGAGAGAGCCCCCCCATAAAAAACTAAATTAATGAATTAATGAAAGAAAAATGATTTCATAAAATGAAATAAAAATACAAAATAGCCAGATTCATCTAATAGAGACCGAGTACATAGGTATATTATGGTTTATTGGGAATTTATTAGACATATGCATCGATGAAATGAGATTTCAATTTAGACCGAAAAGTTGTAGGAGAGCTAGCAACACGAATAAATAGTGGAAGGGTGTTCCAAAGTTTAGAACCATAATATTGGATGGTTTGAAGTCCGTACAAAGTGGTATTTCTAAACGATTTAAAAAGATCCCCTCTGGTTGCTTGACGAGTTGCAATTTTATGGATGGCTGAATTTGGCTGGAAATAGCCATAAAAATAAGGAGGAGATAGTTTATTGATGGATTTATAAACAAAGGTTAGGATATTCAAGTGCAAGATATCTTCAATTTTAAGAACCTTTAATGATTTGAAAATTGGCGATGAGGCAGCAGAGAATGGTTCAAATTTGATACAGCGAAGGACTTTCTTCTGCAATCGAAGTAGTGGGTTTAAGTAGGATTCAAAAGTAAGTCCCCATACAATGATGCCATAGTTTATAAAAGAAGAAAATAGTGAGTTGTAGAGGCTGATAAGCATGGGGAGTGAGCAGTAATGTCGCACTTTGAAGAAAATACTAGAGGTTCTGGACAATTTTTTACAAAGTTCAGAGGTGTGATACTTCCAAGTAAGATGTTCATCCATAAGCACCCCTAAGAATTTTACATACTTTGTCTTTTGAATATTCTGTTTACCAATTTTAATATTAAGATCATTGGCAATTTCCTTTCGAGGAGAGTGAAACAATACATAATTAGTTTTACTTATATTCAGGGCAAGTTTGTTAGAGTCAAGCCATAATTTAACTTTCTTCAGTTCTCTATTAACTTTCTTTGTGAGTAAAGCAGGATCATCAGATTCACAATAGATATTGGTGTCATCAGCAAAAAGAAAAAAGGAGAAAAACTTAGATGAATTTGTTAAATCATTGATGTAAATAAGAAACAGAAGTGGTCCCAGTACCGATCCTTGTGGGACACCACAAGATATTTCACGTAGGGATGAGGAATGGCCATTTACAGAAACATACTGTTTCCGGTTATTGAGATAAGATTTGAACCAATTCAATGCAATTCCTCGGATACCATAATGTTCCAATTTCTTTAAGAGTATGTCGTGGTTAACTGTGTCAAAAGCCTTTTGGAGATCGATAAAGATCCCACAACCAACCCTGCCCTTATCAAGTGATGACTTGATAGTTTCAGTCAAACTAATAAGAGCATGGTCAGTTGAGTGACCTGTGCGAAAGCCAAATTGCATACAAAACAGTATTTCATAAGTTTCAAGAAATTTATACAGACGTTGGTGCATTACTTTTTCAAAGATTTTGCTGAAGATAGAAAGGAGAGAGATGGGCCTGTAGTTAGATTTTAGTGTGGTAAGTCCCTTCTTGAAGACTGGCACCACCTTGGCAATTTTCAAGTTGTCAGGGAATATCCCTGATACAAAAGATTCATTGATGAGTACAGAGAGATCATTTGAGATTGGTTCTTCAAGAATTTTCAGAAGCTTGACAGGTATACTGTTTGGTCCACTTGATTTGCCAAGTTTTAATGATTGTATAAGAGAAGACACCTCAGAAGCTGTACAAGGAGAAATGAAGAAAGAATTTAAATTCAGATTAGACAAATAATCCAATGGAGATTTCGGGGTTCTTGGGATTTTTTGTGTGATGCCACAAGCAACAGTAGTGAAATAGTTGTTAAATTCCTCGGCCATTTTGGCAGGGTCTGAAGTTTTTGTATCATTCTCATCCTTTAAGCATGAGATGGTTTCAACATTTCCAGGTTTAAGACTTATAATGTTCTTTATCCCTTGCCATAACATTTTCATATTGCCTTTATGTTCATCAAAGTACTGATGGTAATAATTTTTCTTACTTTCTTTTATTTCATTTACAATGCGATTCCTAAATTTTTTGTATGCATTAAGGTCGCTTGTAGACTTTGTCAGTTTGAATTGGCGGAATAGTTTATCTCTAACTCTCATCATTTTCTGAATCTGCCGGTTAATCCAAGGTTTACTTCTCAGTTTTAGTGCCTTTTTTGATAATTTTTTCTTTGGGCAATGCTTTTCGACAAGATTATGAAGTTTATGCAAGAAGGTTTCAAATTTTTTATTTATGTCAATCTCTTTGTCATTCAAGTATGAACGTTCAACATCTTTATAGTCCGAAATGAAATTTTCCTCATTTAAGTTTTTGTAATCATAGACATAAAAGGATGAGGTTTTATACTCAGGGGCATTGTTGTACAGAACAGTAAATTGAGGAAGGTGGTCAGAGATACAGGATAAAATATTCCCACCGTATATGTTACTTTCTGTGGCATTATTTACATAGATATTATCAATGATGGTAGAAGAAGTGTCAGTGATGCGTGTAGGATGTAAGATGGCTGGTTGGAAGTGATGAGAAAACATCATGTTAACAAATTCATTTGTAGCAGAGTGGCAATCATATTTCAATAAGTCTATGTTAAAGTCACCCATAATAGCAATCAACTTATTTTCTTTTGACAAATCCTCAATTTTCCCATGAAGATAGTCATTAAACTTGCTGATATCAGAATTTGGATGTCTATAGACACAGCAACAAATCACATTTTTTGCATTTGGATTACAAATCTCAACCCACACAGTTTCAAAATCAGCATCACGCACACAAAGATCATCCCGCTTATTAGCTTCCAGATTGGATCTAACATATATTCCAACACCACCGGCTGAGCTGTGGGAGGGGGTATAATAAAAATTATAACCAGGTAGTTCAATATTTGCTTTCACTTGAACATCAGATGTAACCTTAATTTCAGATAGTCCAATAACTTGAAAGTTAATACTAAGGCTAGAGAGTAAAGCATGAAATTCATCAAAATGAAGAGAGTGGCTTCTAATATTCATATGAAAAAGTGCAAAATCTTTATCCGATAATTCCATAGAAGCAATATCTTTTACAGAGGCATATTCTGAGGTAATGTTAGAGTTAATGTTCTCATCTGTATCATAGTCAGATAGGTTAGGAAGGTTACTTACTTTAGACAGGATTTCAAAAGATGGTAGAGAGTCTGTGATGGAGGGCATTTCTATTTCATTTAACCCGAAAAAAACAGTGTCGTTTACCAAAGTGAAAGGAAAGATTTGAGAGTTATTCAGTGTTAAACAGTCAAGACATTTCCATTGCTTTTCGTCTGGCTCTTCCACAAGAATTTTATATTCAGAATCAGAGATGTTATTACATTTACTATGTATCAATTTTTTGCATTGATCACAGAAAACTGCTTTGTTATTTATCTTTTTGTTGCAAACTCCACAAGAGAAATGTGTATTTTGAATGGGTCCTAGATCATTATTAGTATTTCCCAAAATATCTTCATTTTGGCTCAAATTAGAGGACATCTGGCAAAAATAAAAAAATTAAAACAATAAATAAAAAAATGAAAATAGAAAAAAATATTTACGATTAACACAAGAGGACTGATGCTGTCTCTGTGCTTGGACAAGTGGCCTACTTTCTTCTTTTGCCTTTTGCAAGATCCCGTTGATATGACAGCGAAGCAGATTTGATTTCGTCAGTCACTTCAAAGTTCTTATATTGCGTCATACTTTCTGATTTGTAGAACAGGAGAGCAGGGTACCGTACAAACATCTTCCAATCCTTGTTTTCAGCCTTCAAATACTTTCTCACTAGTAACATTTCACTTCGTTGTTCTTGGACTTTCTTTGAAACCATCTGGTCAATGTAGATGTGGACTGTTTTGCCATTGATTTGATAGGGGTGCTCTTGAAGAATTTTTGGTGCAGCATCTAGAATTTCTGAGGAGTCTGACCATCTGAGAAACTCCACGAAGATGGGCCTAGGCCTATCATTGGAGGCAGATTTCCTGGCTGCTCGATGGGCTCGCTCAATTTCTACATCAGCAAAATCAAGATGTGATTCAATAAAGTTAGAAATAAGACTTTTGCAATTTACCCAGGTATCTTTTCCTTCAGCGCCTTCAGGAAAGCCACGGAAAACTAGGGTTTTGCGCATTTGTCGATTTCTCAAGTCATCGAGCGTGGCTTCCAGGTGTTCAATTTTGGTTTCTTTTGACAATAAATCGCTTTCAAGCTCTTCAAATTTTGAGGAAAGATCATCAATGTCACTTCTCATTTGCTCTTTTTGCTCCTCAAGCAGGGTAATCTTCGTTTCAGAAGCTTTAATTCGAATATCAATTGATTTGATTCGACTACCCAGCCTGGATTCCAGAGAGGCCATCTCACTTTTGAAGCCAGCTATGATAGACGACTCCAGCCTCTCCAAGCTTGGCATTAGCCAGGCTGGCGGCTCTTCATTTACATTACCTCCCTCTGTAGACTCTGTAGATACTTTCTCAGACTTTTTAGGTTTTGGAGGCATCTTTCGGTGGTTGACTCGAGAGATTCGAGATCTCAAAAAACTAAAAATCAACGGGCCTAAAGTCCAGCACGGAGCAGATTTTATACGTCCGACGTTGACATCAGAAAGAGGCGAAAAGCCTACAAAACAGTGCAAAATCACTATGCAAAATCACTCAAAATCGTCCGGAAATCTTCAAGCATTGACCTCAATTGCACAGGGTCCATGATAGGGTTCTGCATTACTGTAATTATCGGAATACAGCTTGAGAAAGTACACAAAAGCAATCTCCTGCATTTGCATACCAAGCCCTCTTACTGATGCTTGAGTTTCCGCCTTCTCTGTCCTCTCATTTGCTATTTCATACAGCACAGTCCCAAGTTCTTTGTAGTATGTATCATCTGCACTTGTGGCAATGTCGTGTGAAAGCAAGCGTGTATCTCAAGGCCTTGGAATGCTGTGACCAAGGTTATGTGCTCGCTTTGGACTGCTTCTGAAAAAACTGACTAGTTTATCAAGCGTAGCAAAGAATCTAGCTATTTTGGGAATTTTCATTGATGATTGCAAAGCACATAGCGACGTTCTATGTGCAAAACAGTGGTTGTGGTAGGCTTTAGGGTATTATTGTTGTATCTGTTTCTGCACTCCATTAAGCTCACCACTCATTGTAGGAGCACCATCATATGATTGTCCAATCACCTTTTTGTCACAGGTGTCAGGCCTAATGTTGTAGTTCTCCAACGTGCTCAACATGATATTGGTCAGGCTATTGGCTGACTGGTCAGCAGAAGCATCAATCAAACCAAGCGGATGCTCTTCGATCTCACCACTGTGGACAAGGCAAACAGAAACAGCAGATTGTTCAATGTTACTCACATCACTTGTGTTGTCCATCATTACTGATATGAATTTTGACGATTTGACGCGATTTTGAATTTCTTGCTTCACTTCTTCGTAAATGCACTCTATGAGCTCATCTTGAGGGCCATGAGAAGTGTAAGTAATCTAATCCCTAACAAGAAATTGACAGAGATTGTTGCTATAGATTCCAACCATTT
>JAAEPP010000548.1 GCA_024232495.1 Flavobacteriaceae bacterium | reverse complement strand
TATTTATAGATATAAATGATAAATTAAGATCATGAACTGCATAGAAACATACTTTTTTACTAATCAATTTGCTCCATTTGCATTGCAGGGGTCACTAAAAGTTATGTAATTCTGAATGGCCGAATCATTGAAATTATAGGCCTACTTATCTACCATATTACCACCGTCAGTGAAGTTATATGAAGAAAACTAATATATGTGATGAAACTACATATAATCATCTTAATTTAGGCCACCACATATTATGTATATGTTACAAGTATAATAGCATAATCAATGAGTAAAGAAAAAATATTTTCTTTGTACGTCCTAAGATGAAAAGTTAATAAAGTTTTTCTAGTACCTAAACTAATCATAATAATAAACCAAAAATTATAATTCAATGTAGGAATGTGTCAATTCATGTTCAGTTAAAATTATAAACAATTCCGACAAATACTTTTAGGGTTATAAGATTGTACGTCCTAAGCCCTTTTTTCTTAAATGAAATAAAACCTTCATATTGATGTAAATTTCATTTGGGAAATGACTTTTAATATAATTATATTGTTTTTTTCATTAGTTTCCTTACGATTTTTTTATAAAAAAATAGATTTTCTGTGTCCTTGAATTAGTCAGATAGTAGATTTTGATAAACAAATAATTTCAATTGAAAATTGGAAACTTACAACTGCATTTTAAAATATTGATAAATAGCGATTGGTATATGTGTAAGGTCCCAAACATTACTTAAACTTTATTAAATGAAGTTTAATAGATTTTTTGGATAATTATCTACAGATAGACACACATTTTCAATAGATATCCATCAATAGAAAAAAGTGTACGTCCTAAGACGTACGTCCTAAGACATAGATAAAGCCTGTTTATTTTAATACTATTTGTCACAGATGGAACAGGTTAGGCTTAGAATACAATATTTGCTCAGGGCTACCACGTATTATCATCTGTAGCCATAACTCCCTCCCAAATCACAGATTTTTTTATTTCTAGAAAATAACTTATTTTTTATTTTTTCTCTGATGTATG
>JAAEPP010000547.1 GCA_024232495.1 Flavobacteriaceae bacterium | reverse complement strand
TTACAATGGCATTTTAAATTCTTTTACCAGCAAGTAATTAAATACAATGGCAGTGTGTTGTTCCTTTGTGAATGCATGGCTTTGTTGACAAGAATGTGATAAGTGTTTTCTTAAAGGTTGGTTGTTCTAAAAGCTGAGGTTGTTATGATCCTCAAACTATCCGAAGAAAAATTCACAGATTTTAAAATCAACAGTCAATTTTTCTCGTTAAATGCTGAAAAATAGCTCTTGTTTGCAGAAAACTCTTTATTTCACCTTATAACAAGCAAATTTTTAAGAGCAGCCAATTTCACCAACGAGAGTTGACTCCCCTTCCAGCCCTCAAAGTTGTGAGGATACTTTGGATTTTTGCAAAGTTGCTTTAAATTCTAAAAATCAGACTCTATCTCTCTATGATTTTGAAAGGAATTAAAAGTGCCCAAAACCGGTAATAATGCCTCGTCACAAAATGGTTCTTAGAATAAAGCCATACATTCACAGTAAAACTTCAGCCTTCTAGAAATATTGCTTACCTGCATTTGCTTATTCAATTCAAATCGAGGTGTGTACTTTTTGTTTAAGATACCTTTATCTTTGTGAGAAAAGGTTAAATTCAATATGCTATCTTTAAGATAATGACCTCTACTTTTACTTTTCTCTTCAGGGTGAAAAAGAGAACAAGAACAGCTTCACTAAAGACAACCCAATTTCAAAGATGCCCAAGTAAAGAATGGAAACTTAAGACCAAGCATGCGAATATATAAGAGCAAAAAGACGTTATAATTGCCTAGTGTTATCGTATTTAGCCTTTTATTTCTGTGTATGAAACTTGAATAAATTGTCAAATTATCTATTCGTTTACCTTGCGTTACTTCTATCAGTACCTATTCAAAGTTCCCTGATGAGGGCCCAACAGCCCCCTGCGGCAGCAGCCGAATTATTTTTAGGGAAATTATCCCTAAATTAAAGAATTTAGAACAAAAAGCATCATTATGGACTATGTCCCTAAAAATTTATGGATAATTTAGGGATAAAATCACTAAAATAGCTACAAAGAATCCCACTGTGAAATTAGGGACTATTTATGGCTAATATGTGGACGATTTAGGGACAAAATGAATATTGAAACCCTTTATGTAAAATTAGGGACGAATTATGGACAATTTATGGATAATTTAGGGACGAATTATGGACGAAAAAGTGACCAAAGTATAGGGTGGAATTTCGCCATTGTCCATAAAATTTGTGGACGATAATTTTTACTGTGTGCAACAGTCTACCACTATTCTTGGGCAACTGCCAGTACCTCTCTGAACTTATGATCGAGGTTGAGTAATC
>JAAEPP010000546.1 GCA_024232495.1 Flavobacteriaceae bacterium | reverse complement strand
TATTCTACGATATATATCACTAAAATGATCAGCTGGAGTTTTGTTTCACATTGTACTTTACCAACTTTAGATGCAAAAGAGAGAGATAATTGCCCTGGTACTCAAATTCTTTATATCTATTCAACGGCTTTCATATGATTTCTAAAGATTACCAAAACTTTTTTCAAAGATGAATCTTTGTTTTCTTTCTACTTAATAAAGTGCCTTGAAAAAAACAACTCTTTTATTAAAATCTTTATAGAAAATTAAACAAATAAAGCATGAAGACATAAGGAGGACTAGCGCACAGGGTAGAGTGCTCGCTTAGCATGCGAGACATACCGAGATCAATGCCTGGGTCCTCTAGTTCATTTAATCTAGCTCTAGGCTTTTGTTTAAAGTCTGTGGAGGGACGGAGTTTCCGCTCAGAAAGAAATCTTTGATCTAGTTTACTTTCATCAAACGTCGTAACAAATCATTTAGTATCTTTAAATCTTTGAAGTTTTACTGGCTAATTAGCAGCCCAAAAAAGAAAGGGAATTATCTTTTTTTTAAACATGCTCAATTCAGATGATAAATTTTACCTTCCAGTCGAGAAGATACTGTGCAAAATTCAAAACTCTTATTTTTATAGTTAAATTCGAATTGAAGATATCTTAC
>JAAEPP010000545.1 GCA_024232495.1 Flavobacteriaceae bacterium | reverse complement strand
GTAACCATTGTGGAAAAAGTTTACAGACATTAAATGCATAAAAAAAACAGTATTTAACATGTTATGTATATAGAAATGTCCCCTAGATAATGTTTAACCATTCTTTAAAGGCTATAGCATAGCACTATATCTATAAACTCATAAAATAGCTCTTAGTTTAGGCTCTCTTAAAAACCACTTCAAATTTCACAGAGAGGAGAGATTCAACAATGTCGAAATTGTAACACCTTCTCTTATTAAAATACTATTGGACTGATCATTGTGTAAATTCTAGAATACCTGCTGATTAATAACATTGACATACTATGCAATTTTCAGCCCTTAATTTCCAATAGAAAGGCTGTGGTTAATAAAATAAATCGATATTCACGGCTTAATGAACATACCTCTTTCGTGAATGCTAAACTGTGAATGTTTAATTGTCAATTTCTGGGATCTGGAATTGATATGATATAGTTTTGGGTTACCAAGAGGCGTATTGAGTTATATAGATTATAATTCTTGTTAGATAAATGTCCTATGTTATTTCAAACAGAACTGGCACCATATACTAAAACCAGGTCGCTACTTTGAATTTTTAGGGAAATTGTGAATTTTGCATTTTTTTCAACTTTTTCACATATTGGCCCACTACAGGAATACTATTGATTTGAATATTACAGAACTTACAGAGAACCTGCGTGTATATAACGCCGAGCTGCCATGCAAATTTTAGTTCTTAATTCCCCTTAGCAAGGCAATGATGATTAAAAAAACGATATTCACGGATTATTGGGGCCTTCACGTTTTAAGGTGACTTTGCTCTAATTAATGGAAACGGGACTAATTTTGGACACCTTAAATTTTTAAAAAATGTAAAAAAAAAATCAATATAACATCTAGGAATCAAGATTTCTCATGTAAAATATTTTTTATATGATTTTTGTTTCACTTTGACTCTGAAATCTAAGTGTCCAATAATTACCACACCATTTTTTCGTTTTTGAAAATTGATATTTTTTGCAATTTTATTTTGTTCAGAGAGGCTTATTTATTGATTTTGCATCTTCCCGGAAAATGTCAATTTAAAAAAATCATAAAAAGTGTCCATAATTAGACCATATTTTCGGACATCACTGTCCAGAATTACCCCATGGGAAATGCCCAACTCAAGAACAGCTTCAACCAGGTAGAAGGCAATCTGAACTGTTCTTAAATCTATAAAACTTTGTTTGTAAATCTATGCTCCATTTTCTCTTTGGGAATGGCTATAATTTGTTCTTTCCATGAACTTAGACCGAACAAAGGTGCTATATTTGATATTTCGGAAAATTGGTATATTTCTCGGGTGTCCATATTTAGACATGTTTTTTCTAATAGGGGTTAATTTGGACACTATAAAAAAGACGAAAATATTTTCAAATTATTTCATAAAAAACCAAACAGTTGTAAATATGGTTACTATATAACAGAGAATAACTGTAAAAATATATCATATAAAGTAAACCCTGTTCTATAATTGCCAATCTGTGTGTCCAAACTTAGCCCTTCATCTGAGACACCACTCTGTCGGCACTGGCTAATTTCCTGGACAGTCACTGGACCTGGGGTAAACCTGGACAAGGCACATTGTATGAAATATGTGAAAGAAAACCCTTCTTTAGTGACTCAGTCACATTGCTACTGCCTGTAAGAACACATACTACCCATTAAAATTTACTTTTTATAAACATTAGTAGGAGAATTTTCATGAATAATTTTAAAGTGGGGTAATTCTGGACGGAGCCAAAAAATAACGAAACTGTTAGATTTGGTTTGGAAATAGTCTAGTTTGGCTAAAAATCAAAGTTTTTTTTCTGAGATTATCCCAACATGTATCTTCAAAAAATCGGAAAAATATCTTGGGTAATTATGGACAGGCATTTTCATGTTCCTCTAGGGATCATAATTCAATATTTTATATACAATAAACCTAGTTAGCATACACTACTCAATAACACAATTGACATTAGGGGCCATTTATTACGGAGCCATAAATATTTTTCCATAAATACAGCTGTCCATGTAATTAGGGGAGACTCACCGTAATCCGTGAATTGAATAATAATCCGTGAATATTGATTTTTTAATCATTGCTGCCTTGCTATGGGAAATTAAGGACTGAAATTTGCATGGTAGCTCGGCGTTATACATTCGCAGCGTCCCTGCAATTTGTGTCATCGTCGTTCTAATAGTATTTCCGTAGTAAGCCAATATGTGAAAATGTTGCAAAAATGGCAAAAATCAGAAATTTCCTAAAAAATCAAAGTAG
>JAAEPP010000544.1 GCA_024232495.1 Flavobacteriaceae bacterium | reverse complement strand
CGAGATTTCTACAATATTTTTATCGCCTTGATCCACTAATTCAACTTTAGCATATATAAAATGCTTGAACTTCTGAACTTTATTTAGTATGGTTTTAATTAACATCTGCACAACTCTTTTATGGTTACTTCTAAGAAGATTAATTATAATAGTTGCTGTCAGGTGCTTCAATGTTTTAGTGGCGCCACTATTATTGGGTATTTTAACAATGAAATGGTACTGCTATCTTCTAAGGCTAGTCAACTGATTTAGAATTTTATAAATATTATTTTTGAAAATAGTGAGATTATAGTGTGCAGTTTAGGCTGTTGTTAAAAAATGCATGTTTTGAGGGTGTTTTACCCACAGATTCTGCCGAGGAGCCAGTTTAGGTTTTTAAGGCTAGAAATTCCTCCAATAAAAATTTATGATCTTTCTCTTTGGCACCCAAAATAAACCTATGGTCATCTGCTAACAAAAGTTTAATAAATGGCCCATTAGAAAATAATCCATCTCCAGTTATTATAAGGCGCAGATGCGGATGTTCTCGCTTTAAATTATCTAAGAACCTTTTCGCGGCATTTCTT
>JAAEPP010000543.1 GCA_024232495.1 Flavobacteriaceae bacterium | reverse complement strand
GTACTTTGCTGGAAAAACTAAATAATAGAGTAAGACTGTCACGTTGTGGCTTTTGTGTATAAATTTGCTCATCCATCTATTTTACGCCGCAAGCGGCGGGGAATAAAACCCCAAGGGGTTTAAGTAACTAGTTGTTCTAATTATTGAATAAATAACAAAGTAGTTGGTGGTTTTAACAAGTATACGTGATCACATATTTATTGGGATTGGTATAACGCAAGTAAAAATGAAATATTCACTGTGGGTCGTGTGATTCCAAACAATATAGATCTTGTATTTGCCAATGATAGAGGGATTAAACCAAAACCCAATGATTTTCAAATGGCGTTACTTTCTGAGCAAGGGAGTATCCAACCAACACTGATAATTAGCGGAATTGTATTTATTTACTCTTTCTATTTGGTCGATGTATGCATTTTCAGCTGCAGGTATCATTTATAAGTTTCCATTAATTCGCGTAGCTCTTGTGTTAATTACCTTTATTTATTTAGCTCAAGGTTTTGTTGGTTTTTTCTCCATTAGTTTACCTATGGATCGTTCACCTGAATTTTGGATTTGGAGTTCTGTTATTTGCTTAGCATTTGGTATTATTCACTTCATTGGATTAAAACAACAATGGACACGCTTATGAGTAAAATACTAATTTTCTTTCGCTGTACTCAAGCTATTTTATGATGCAAGTTTGAGAGCTACTGAAAAACGTATGCTCTAACTAAAATTGAATCTCAGCATTGGCTAATAAGCTAGATCCATGCAACGTCACAAATAAAGATAATAACACGGTAAAAATATTGCTATCTAGCACAAAATTTAACTCTGAAAGATCAACAGCCTCTAATAAAATAAAGTTAAACCTGAAAGAAATAACCTTAACGTGTTAGCTGTAACATGGATATTGAGTTATAATGCTTAATGAATATTATAGGCGTTTTGTGCAATTATATTATTTAAAAATTATTTCAATAAATAGGTGAAGTTCAAATGAACATTAAAATATTAGTTTCTTTATTATTAATTTCTGGATACTCAATGGCCAGTGACCACTCTGATCATAAAAATCATGAACATCAACATGCATATGAATGTGGTCATGCTGCAGAATGGCACGTAGATCATTTTGATTATAATCACGAAGGTCATGATCATCATAGCCATGCAGGTGAAATACATGAAGCGAAAGTAAGCGTACATGATCAGAAAAAACATAAACATGCCCATAGCTTAAAATGTGAACATGAATCAAGAATAGCTAGTGGTAAAGTTGAATATATGCATGATGGACATTGGCACCATCAACATGGTGACCATTTTCATGAAACTCATAAATAACTAGTTTTAAATAAAACTAATTATTTTAAAAGCCGAGTTTATAGCCCGGTTTTTTTATGACGATACTGAATAGAAATTAACGTTAAATTTGATTTTATATTGATATCTATATACGAAAAAATAATTGTTAGTAGTCTACTATTGTTAATAGTCAAAACTATTAAAACTACTTCGAAGAAATGTTCAACGTAAAATATAAATGATTATTCTATTGATAAATAATAATGTAGGATAAGTATTTTAAAATGCCCCAAAAAACGCTGCCCGAAGGGTTCGGTTTATTGTTTAGCGTAATAGGCTAAAGGCGATTCACCGCGATTAAAGCGCTTTTTATTGGACAAAACTCAAGCACGAAAATCAACAGCCACTAGTCATTTTTAATGGCTAAAAGTAATAACTACTGCGTTATAAATTTCATCATTAGAATAACTAGTTACTGAATTTTATGCCTTGTATTTATCCCTTTTCTCTCATTAAAAAATAGATCACCTATTTAATCAATTTGGTATAACCTTCTTGATAACCTGATGTTAAGAAAAAAACAGTCGCTTCATTGCGATTATGGACATTAAGTTTAGCAAATAAATTTTTCATATGAAATTTTACTGTATT
>JAAEPP010000542.1 GCA_024232495.1 Flavobacteriaceae bacterium | reverse complement strand
TCACAGATGGAAGTTAAAATATCAAAAGTAGATTCAATAATCCCTCTTTTATTAATGAGTTTTTGATGTTTGGAAGTGGACACTTTATTCTTCATATTTTTCTTTGCTTTGGTTAAAAGATGTAAACCATTTTCATAAAAGAAAGTAAAGAGTTTTGAAAAATAGCCTTTGTCTCCCACACAGACTCCTTTGAGTTGTCCAAGCAGTTTTTGAAGTAAGTTATGGTTATTATCAGCTACATTTCCTGAAGTTAAATCAAAAGACATGATCTCTCCTAAGTTGTTGATAATCAAATGTAACTTTAATCCATAAAACCATCCTGTTGATGATTTTCCTTTTCTAGCATAGTCTTTAAAAACTTTATGTGATTTTTCTCTTCTTAAATGACAAACTTGTATTTTTTTGGAATCAATAAAATATAATTCTGTTTGTTGAGATTGGCTACAAGAATATAAAAGCCATAAATACAGGACATCTACACAACGAGGAATATAGCTTAGGAAACACTCATAACTAGGTGCTTTGGGAAAATAACTCTTGAGTACTTTCAAAACCATCTCTTTGTAATAATATTCAAAACATTTATAACCTGATAAGTGGTAAGAAACAATGATGGTACAAATTTCTGAACAACTCAAAACAAGTACTCTAGTGGGCTTTTTACTACTGAGAAGATTATGTTTTTGTTGATAAGAATGAAAAGATAGAAGCAAATCATCTACTTCTACAAATAAACTTATTAGCTTCTTTTCTGTAAATTGGACTTCCATAAGGATTGGTTGATTGAATTTTGATTTTTTTTCGCACTTAAAAATACAAATCTCTATAAATCAATCCTTTATTTTTATCATAATCCTTAGTTCACGTT
>JAAEPP010000541.1 GCA_024232495.1 Flavobacteriaceae bacterium | reverse complement strand
CACTTAATAAAGCTTGTCTTTTTTCTTCTAATTCCTTTTGCTTATTGACTTGTGCAAATCCTGAACTAAAAAAACTTAGGGATAAAAAAAGACAAGAATATTTATAAAATCTGCTCATTTAGTTTAGTTGCATTTCTTCATAGCCGTTAGGTATGGTAAACGGAAAACGAATGGATACATTATAATCTATTTTTTTATAATTGACTACTATTTGGGTTTTTTCTTCTTTTTGAGTGGCGATTATTCTAAAATCTGAAGGAAAATAACCGCCCTCTAAATTTTGATAAGCTCCATAATTAATGGTAAACATTCTATCATCAATTGGTTGTGATAAAGACTCCGATGCTATTTTAAAATTATCTGGATTTATTAATAATGAATGTATAAAATTATGAGGTTGCATTTTAGGTTGTAACATATATTTGTTAGCTACAACATCTGAAACATACTTATTATCTAAATCAAAAATAGATTGACCTAATAGTATCCCTTGTGCTTTTTCAAAATCAATTTCGGTACCTAACCATTTACTCAGTAATGAGTAATCACCTTTAAAATAAGTGTTGGAAATAGTTTCATAATAGCTTACAGATTCTGGTGTGATAAATAGTTTAGCAAGAGTAATTCCAAGTAGCGATGCCTTAATCCAAATTTTTTGGTCCTTCTCTATTCTTAAACTAACTGTCAGACTTTGAACATCCCTAACGCTTTGGTATTTTACTTGTATTCTTGCAGCTATAGTAGAAAATTTTGGTAGCGCTTCATCATGACTTTTAATTATATCTTTAGAAGATAAGTTCTTATTTGCTGTTTCAGAACCCACTGCTATTTTACCAACCCCACAAGAGGTAATGAATAAAGAAATGAATAATATGATACTAAGTTTAATCTTCACTTTACAAATTTTAATCATCCCTCGTTTGATTGGAAACAGATAATTGATTTATTTTTTTCTGATATATTTTTACTTTTTTCAAACTTCCCTTTAAAGTATGTGCAATGATTAATTGTTGGTAAAAATCATATTCCATTTTAGGGTCGTCAAAAAGATAATCCAATCCCATTTCAAAAATTTCAATAGCTTGATCTGGGTTTTTTAACTCGTTATTTGCAACCCCGTTTACTAAATACAATAAAGGTTGTGCAGGAAATATTTCTAATCCTTTATTACTTAATAAAATGGCATCCTTATATTTTTCTACTTCAAGTTGTAATAAGACGGTGTTTTTTAATAAACCGTAATTATCTAAATCGTTTTCGATTCCTTTTTTATAGAAATTTAGTGCTTTTTCTTTATCCTCTTCCGATAAATAATAATCTCCTAATAGCAAATATACTTGACTATTTTCTTGAGCTAAAATATTAAGATCTAAACCTTCAATTTCAGATTTAAAAGCTGGATTTTTTTTAGTGAATATTAAAAAGTCTTCTAAAACTCGATTCTTACTTTTATTCTCAATTTGATCGGAAGTAAAAACAACATTCATAGAATTAATTGACTCTTGAGAGTTACCTTCATCTAGATAAAATTTGTACAAAGCCAGGTGTGCCAATTGAGATTTTGGTTGTTGTTTTATCAGTTCTTTAGCGGTATCAAAAGCTTTTTTGGTATTGCCTTCATCGCTATATAAATAAATTAAATTAAGGTATTCTTGTTCACTCTTTGGGTTTTTAGTGATTTTTTCTTCTAGATTACTTATTGCTTTTTCAGTATTACCAGTAACTCTATAAATTTGAGATTTTAGTGCATTTCTATAGGTGCTTTCTCCCCATTCTTCATCTAATTCATCTAGCAATAGTAATGCTTTATCGTATTGTTTTGTGCGATGGTAGAGGTTTGCTAAATCTTCTTTATAATCGCTGTCTTGCAATACTAGTTTTTTAACTACTGGAATGGCACTTTTATAATTTTTAGCGTCATAATACATATCGTACAGTGCCTCTAAGGCATCTAACTTTTCTGGGCTCCACTTTAAAACAAGATTATAGTTTATTTCTGCCTCTTCAAAACGTTTTAAAGCGGTCAAATTTTTACCTTTTTCAAAATAAACAACGGCTTTATTTTCTTCGTTATCCTTGGCTGCAACTTCGGCTTTATCTAGAGCATTTAATGCTAGTTCGTAATTTTCTATTCCTTTTTGTTTTAAGGCTTCGAAAAAGTTTTCTTGAAAATCGTCACTTACATTTCCTAAATCATCTTTAGGCGGTTTATCTTGAGCATACATCCCTTTTGGAATACCTAAAATTCCAAAAAGTAAAAGGCCAAGAAATACGTATTTAATTTTCACTTTATAATTATTTCAATGCTGAATAATCGCCAATACTAACATTGGTAAACTTCCCGTTAAAAGTTGCGTGGTTTCCAATCATTGCGTTATTCAAAGCAGCGCTTTTAATCAATGTGTGCGTTTGGATTATGCTATTTTTAACGTTGCTGTCTTCTATAGTTGTATGAGCTCCTATAGAAGCAAACGGACCAACGGTACTATTTATTAGAGTTACTCCTTCTCCAATAAAACATGGCTCTATAATCTTTGAGTTAGTTGATTTTATAGTATCTGAAATTAAAGCTTCTTTACTTTCGTTTAAAAACCCTAGCATTCTACGATTGGTTTCTATGGTTACTTCTTTATTTCCGCAATCCATCCATTCGTCTACGGTACCCGTTTTAAAAACGTTACCATTAGCCATCATTCTTTTAATACCGTCATTAATTTGATATTCGCCACCGTTAATGATATTGTTATCTATTACATATTGCAATTCATTTTTAAGTACAGCTACATCTTTAAAATAATAGATACCTATAACCGCTTGATCACTTACAAATTCAGTTGGTTTTTCAACCAATTCAGTTATCTCATGATTTTCATTTAAATTCACCACTCCATAGGCTTCTGGGTTGGCAACTTTTTTGGTCCAAATAACGCT
>JAAEPP010000540.1 GCA_024232495.1 Flavobacteriaceae bacterium | reverse complement strand
TCCTTTTTTGACTGCTAGATATTCGGAAGATTTCAATCGTCTCGGAAAATTATAATCAGGGGTTTAGAGCAGCATTAACACATTGAAGAAAAGACATGCCCTTCTTTGACTCGGAGTTTCATGCTTACGCACTCATTGGGCAGACTATACTAATCAGGGGTTTAACCATTTAACATAATTCATAAAACCTTTTTACTGATGTGTATTTCATATTGAAGGTACCTAAATTTCTTACTTCGATGTACACCAAGCCCAGCACTGCGGAGCAATGTCTTCATAACTCATTGAAAGTGGTGGAAGCTCTCAGATATCTTGGCTTTGACTACGACATAATTGTAAGTGAAGTCATATTTGCTTTTCTGAATCGTATAGGATGTTACCCAGATGATTTGTGAATAGAAAATGACTTGCTTAGGGTCTGAGCCAATAACCACTGATTTATTATTTTTTTCATACGATGTTCTACTTTTTCAACAGGCAACTGACATAACAGAGCCGAATCCCGTTGGCATATTATTACTGTGCGTATTCTTGTACCATCGGCTGCCTCATTATATTCCAAGATCATCTATTGAGTTCGTTGGTCCTCTTCACACCGACATAACAAAACATGTAAGTTTCCTACTGGTTGATCCAGATAGATGTACAGTACATCCTCGATTATCCGAACAGGTTGAACGCAAAAAAATCGGATAATCGAGGAAGAAAATTTTACCTATTAAACATGCTATAAAGGTTATTATCATTGTCCTGAACAGTCACAGGATGCTCAAACTGAATGAAAATTGAAAAGCTTGGCAAACGGAAAGACCAACAAAACTAAGGCTACTGTTTTTTGTAAATTTCAACAACGATTTGTAATAATAACAACAATAACAACGAATAAATGTGTTATTTTTGTGCTTCCGTTGGATATGACTTTTATATTGGGCAACAGTTTGAGCAGACAACGGATAATTCGATTGGTTTCTCAAGAACTGGTTTGCAAAAAAAGATTTTTAATGAAAACTTTTGGCGTTCGGATAATCCAGGTTTGGATAATCGAGGTTCGGATAATCGAGGATGTACTGTACCGAGATTTGGAGATCCCGAAAACATTCGGAATTATGAACATCGATTGAAAACGAGGTTGTGGTAAAAACTTTTTTTATT
>JAAEPP010000539.1 GCA_024232495.1 Flavobacteriaceae bacterium | reverse complement strand
GGCCATTTTTATTTTTTTAGGTGAATATTCGGTAATTGGTATCTCTCTAGAAAGTCCTGCTGCCATGGCAACGCCTTGTGCTCTTCCTAATTTTAACATCGATTGAACATTTTTACCAAAAAAAGGAGCTTCAATTGCGATGTGATCGGGCTTATAAGTATCAATTAGTTCGACGGTTCGTTCAAAAATCAATTTTAACTTTAAATAGTGATCATCGTACTTTTTTAGTTGAAGTTCGTTTAATTGTAGAAAATGCATTTTCTTTTTAACTACTTTAATGAGTCCAAAACCCATAATCGTGGTACCGGGATCTATCCCAAGGATTATTTTATCTGAATTCATTTAAAATTTTAGCATTAAGGATTTACTAATTTAGTATTTTATGTTTGTACTGTGTCGCAATTATATTGAATTTTAGTTTGCTACTGTTTTTATCTCCAGCGGTAACTGAAAAGATGTTTTAACCGGGATTCCTCTTTTATAGGCTGGAGCAATTGGCTGAATAGAATCCATCGCATTTTTTATATTTTTCTCCATTAATGGAATTTGAGCGCTTATCAAACTATCGATAATCATGGAAGTAATCATTAATTTTCCTTTTTTATCGACCATAAAATCAATCGTTAACGTTTCGTTTAAATCAGTAGTTACAATAGTTTCTTTAGAATTAATAGACTGGTAAATATAGGAGGATAAGGTAGATTCAAAACAAGATTTCTGTTGCTCTTTATTTGAAATAAGTTCACAATTTTTAAAAATAGGATATTGATCTACATCCTTCCAATTAATGGATTTGATTTCGTCTTTAACAAATGTTTCAGAGGAAATTTTTTTAGTTTCAAAGTTTTCACAAGAATAAAAAAACAATGATAAAATAAGTAGACCAATAACACTTTTTATTTTCATTTTTATTTTTCTCCTTTTGTTTCGTTAATGTATGCTTCCCACTTCATATCCTTATATTTATTGCTCCCTAAATAGCTGACTATAGGCAGCATTTCAGAGGAGCTCCTGTAACCAGGCATAACAAGCAGAATTCTTAAATCTTCATCTAAATATACAAAGGTTGGATAACTTAGTTTTCCTTTTAAAAGCGCAGCAGGAAGTTCGTTATAACCTCTTCTTCCTTTATTAACAAAACTAAATTCCTTTCCTTTAAAGGTCATTATGTTTTTATCCTCACCATCCATTTTTACACAATAAAACTCCTTATTTAAATAGTCGATCATCTCTTTATCTTGAAAAGTGGTTTTATCCATTTTCTTACAATAGCCACACCAATTAGTGTATACATCGATCAATATTTTTTTAGGTTGTTTTTTTACAGCAAGTTCTGCTTCTTCTATGGTCATCCAATTAATTTCTTGTCCTGATATATAAGAACTAGTTATTAAAGTCAAAAAAAGGAGTAGCGCTAAGTTTTTCATATTATAAAAATAATAAATCCCTGTAAATTACAAGATAACAAATTTAATTTTTAAACAATCGTTGTAACAACTACAGTTAATATGCGACCAAATAGATATGAATATGGATTTAATATTGGTAAGTTTAGGGTTTATTCTTTGTATTGTAGGTTTAGTAGGTAGTGTTTTACCAGTTCTTCCTGGTCCTCCACTAGGTTGGTTAGGACTATTATGTTTAGAATTAACAGAAGTTATACCAACTAATTATTGGTTTTTAGGAATCACTTTCGCGATCGCTAGCGGTATTTTTTTATTGGATTATATGATGCCAGCCATTAGTACCAAAAAGTTTGGGGGCAGTAAAGCTGGTGCTGTAGGTGCTGTGTTGGGTTTAATTATTGGAATACTTACTCCTATCCCATTTGGGATTTTAATAGGTCCAT
>JAAEPP010000538.1 GCA_024232495.1 Flavobacteriaceae bacterium | reverse complement strand
TGCCCAAAAAGGTTCAACAATTACAGCCCAGATAGGGCTCAACAATTACTGCCCCAAATAGGGCTGAACAGTTACTGCCCCAAATAGGGCTCAACATTTACTGCCCCAAATAGGGCTCAACAATTACTGCCCCAAATAGTGCTCAACAATTACTGCCCCAAATAGGGCTAAACAATTAGTGCCCCAAAGAGGGCTCAACAATTAATGCCCAAAATAGGGCTAAATGATTACTGCCCAAAATAGGGCTCAATGATTACTGCCCCAAATAGGGCTTAATGATTACTGCCCCAAATAGGGCTCAATGATTACTGCCCCAAATAGGGCTCAACAATTAATGCCCAGAATAGAGCTCAACAATAACTGCCCCAAATAGGGCTCAAACCATTACTGCCCCAAATAGGGCTCAAACAATTACTGCCCCAAATAGGGCTCAACAATTACTGCCCCAAATAGGGCTCAACAATTAGTGCCCCAAATAGGGCTCAACAATTAATGCCCCAATAGAGCTCAACAATTAATGCCCCAATAGAGCTCAACAATAACTGCCCCAATAGAGCTCAACAATAACTGCCCCAAATAGGGCTCAGAGTCTAAATAGAGCTTACCATTTACTGCCTCGAATAAGGCTCAACAGTTACTGCCAAATAGTGCTCAACATTTATTGCCTTCAATATTCCATAACCTTGTAATGGAAATACTATAGATACATAACAGACCCAATGAGTTAACGTAACAATAATGATAAAGTAACAATGCGCTCCATGCCGAAAACGGGCTAGACTATGGTAAATATGTACGGCTCAATCCGTTACTGCCCACACACCCGAATCAACAATTACTGCCGAACTAAGTCTTAAAATTCGTTTCCAAAGGCAATAAATTAACAGCTATAACAGT
>JAAEPP010000537.1 GCA_024232495.1 Flavobacteriaceae bacterium | reverse complement strand
GAGGCAAAATTATAAACTTAGACATTGATGTAGAGAGACAGGAATAATTCCTTTTATATTTTCAGTGTGGTCCTTTAATGAAAGGATTTCTAAGTCTAACAGAGTGATACTTTACAGATTTTTGGAGGATTATGATTCCGTAAACAGAAATGAAAAAGTCATCTTTATTCTACAGGGTGTCCCAAAATTAATGAGCGAGTTTTAGGAATTTATAAACACATGAACCAGTTCTCCAAATCCAACCATATTTGGTAAGTGATGAGTAATGATACTGAAGTTTTATCCCAAGCAATTTTTTTTTTAAAAAGTCGCGGCCATTAGGTTGCACAAAATATGGCTATAAGGCCATTTTAGGTTGAATTTTCAAAATCGAGATAGGACGTTCATCTTTGTCTCAAAACGACCGTCTTGCAAAAGTAGCAGGGGGATGTAAAACTTTCGTAGTGATTATATGGCCATAAAGTCCCTATAAAATTTAATTAATTTGACCAAATTGCTGCTATTTATCAATTTACAGCAATCTTACTTTTCAATTAAATTTTTAAG
>JAAEPP010000536.1 GCA_024232495.1 Flavobacteriaceae bacterium | reverse complement strand
CTTACGCAAAGACGTTTGAAACAACTACTATATAAGCCTGTATTGGAGCCCGTAGGTCTGAGGTGTCACAAACAGCTGTCTAGTGTTCTATGTTCTGGTTGCACATATTTATCTAAACTAGATAGGGGTCAACTCGACACGGGCATCGTTGGAGTAAATATGCCTCGTTGAATGTCGCTCGCTTTATATTGTGACCTAGCCCTAATAATTCTGCTTCTTACGATCAAAAGTTTTTGGAAATCCGATCATTAATAAGCGCTTTATAAGCAAAAAACAAACTTTGGAATTTTCTTACCATTTTTTACCCCTGTTTTGGGCTCCTTCGTATTTGAAATTACGCTGTACGCCCGGTATGGGGCCTATTTCAGATTTATACATATTGTGACCTAGCCCTAATAATTGTGCTTCTTACGGTCCAAAGTTTTTGGAAATCCGATCATTAATAAGCGTTTTATAAGCAAAAAACGAATTTTGGTGTGAACGGAACCCTCACTTTTGAAAACACGCTGTGCGGCCGGTATGGAACGCACATAATATTTAAACATATTGAGCTTTAGCCCTAATAATTTTGCTTCTTCCAGTTCAAAGTTTATGGAAATTGGACCATTAGTAAGCATTTTATAGGCAAAAACAAACTTTGGAATTTTCTTACCATTTTTAACCCCTGTTTTGGGCT
>JAAEPP010000535.1 GCA_024232495.1 Flavobacteriaceae bacterium | reverse complement strand
TGATTTTCTTATTATCAAGCCCCTTAGTCCAGCTGACTTTGACCTTATAATTCTTAACAGATACTAGCCTAGTAAACTTCAATCCTCTGGAGGTAGCATGTGAGAAATTAATGGGGATACAATGAATGAAAAAAGAATAAAAAATTGAGCTTTGTTGCACTTGTAATTAACATTTGAAAATGGAATGTTGGGGCCACCGGACAGTAATTTCTCAGTTATTTAGAGAGCACTATTCCGGCGGCCCACGTTGATGTTAATTTAGTAGAAGTGACTAAGGAATAATATTATTCGTAGCCACAAAACATTCAACAGTAGAGATAAAAGAGAACATAATAGACAAAGTACATAATGATGATTGAAAACTAGTCCCAATATCAAAATTTTATTTATCATATCGTTCCAAATCCTTAATATATATTTTTGTATGTTTTTTGGAGATTTTGGGTCGACTCAAAAAGGGGTAGATATATTCCTGCCACTTTACACAAAGGTAAAAGTGGAGAAGTAAATTAAGGATCTGGAATATGAATTCCCAAAATCGAACAAAAACCGGCCAAAAGCCCAAAGACCCTACCCGAGTCAGTCCCAAAACTCCAAGACCAAACACACAAGCACAAACCCTCGAACGAAACAGGAGTGCAGAAAACAGCGACGTGAGAAACCAAGCTGTTGCTTCAATAATATTACAGATACCTAGCAATCAGCATAGAACTCGTATCAATCTGAATTTGGACGAAAACTTTAATCCAAATTCAATCAACCTACGAAATTCATGTTTACAGCGGCATAGAAGCCGGCAAAAATTAATGTTAGCCCGAACGAAGTTAAGTTCCAAATGGGCTACAACAACTAGCAAAATCAAAACTGGCTTGTTCACACGCAAGCCCACAGTTTGCATTGTTATAATTCAACACACATGCTCAAAGGGTATTATTGTTAAGCAATTGTAAAAACAAATCATCACAAGCAAGTGTACCAGATTGGCTATATCAAAAAGTTATGTGTTAAGTGTATATTAGAAAAGCAGGTGCCAATACATTGCAAATAACCAAAAAAAATTGTTTTGATAACAAATCAAGCTTCAATACTCGTATTCCTCAGACCTTCTTTTATAAGGTTTCAAATAATAGTTTACTCTAGGGTCGCTGCCCTCAAACCTTGTCAAAGGCTAGAGTGATAGCCTGAAAAAAAAAATGGAGTAACACAATCCCATTGTTTTAAAATCACTTTTTGAAAAGTATAACAATAACATTCCGAATTTCACTTCCCGATTGTTAATTTAAGATAAGAGCGCTTTGTTTCTCAAGCAACGTTAAACCGAAAACATTAATTATTCTTAAAAAGCTGGGGCAATTATGCATATTGTTGTTTTGCTGAAACGAGAATTAGAATGAGAGTCAGTTTAAAGCTCAAAGATTAGGTATGAGGCCTCTACATAAATAAATACTGACAAAATGACATTCAAAATGAATGCTGTATTCCTTTTGTTGTGGCAACTGGTTTTTGCCATAAAACTTCGACATAGAACAAAGAAAATTTCTGGAGCACAAATTAAGAAGACGAAGAAAAAC
>JAAEPP010000534.1 GCA_024232495.1 Flavobacteriaceae bacterium | reverse complement strand
TGTTTTGGGAATATATTACTTTTCATCCATTGTTTTTGTAGGTGTAAATTTTAAGGAGATTCCATTTATACAATGCCTTTTTCCGGTTGTTTCAATTGGACCATCGTTAAAAACATGTCCTAAATGTCCACCACAATTTGCACAGTGTTCTTCGACTCTCGTATATCCTAAATTGTTATCTGTAGAATAAGCTACATTTCCTTTAATTTCACGATCAAAACTTGGCCAACCTGATCCGCTATTATATTGATAATCGCTTTCAAAAAGGGCTGTGCCGCATGCAGAGCAAGAATAAACTCCTTCTTGATCATTATAATTAAACTTACTTGAATATCGGGGTTCCGTACCTTTTTTACGTAAAACATAAAACTCATCTTTACTTAGCGAGTTTTTCCATTCGGTTTCCGATTTAGTTATTTTAAAAGTCTTCTTTTCTTTTTTAGATTGTGCTTTACTTTGGCAACTCACAACTAAAATAGCCACTAATAGAATAATTATTTTTTTCATTTTTTTTGCTTTATGAACCTTAATTTTCTTGAATTAAAATTAGCGTATACCATTATAAAATTAAGGGTGACCTAAAACGCCTTCACTAAATTTTTTAAAGGTTAATTGTATAAAGAATAAATATCAGAATCCTCAATATTTAAATTATTCATTAATTCATTCATACCTAGATTACTAGTGCCATACTCAGCTGGAAGAATAGCAATTCTAAAAACTTGATTGTCTGTATAATTAGACCCTAGTGTGTTTAGGTTAAAATTAGCATCTAAAAAAATATTGACATCTAAAAAAGTATGATCAAATGTGTAAAGTAAGGTTCCTTGATTTAAAAAATATGTTTGTGGTAGTTGACTCCAAACGTCAATATCACCGTCTACGACTTCTTCAAGCATATAAACCATTACAACATCCGATTCATAAACCACTATATCAGAAGGGAATGTAACAAGTCTAGCGTAACCATTGCCTTGATTAAAATTGATGGTAGTTTCAAAAACTTTGCCTAGGTTATCGTATCCAGGAGGTCCTGCCGGACCAGTACATGATGTGATAAAAATAGTAAAAAAAAGTGCTAGAGGTGTAAATAATTTTTTCATGATATATTTTTTTTGAATATAATCAAAATCTGTTCCAAATAGAAAACTAAAATTAAATTTAGTTAAATAAAAATATTTTTTATCCTTTTTTTTCTAACAAACAAACATCAAATGATATTTAGATTGTGGATGATAATTAGAACTTAAATTTTAATAAAAAAAATAGTTTAAAACATTAACAAAAGAATGTTTATTTTTGTTAAAACCTACATTTCACAATGTAATCCCATTAAAATAAGATGCAAACACTAAAAAAAGGTAGTAAAAAGTTATTAAACGCTTGGGCCTTCTATGATTGGGCAAACTCTGTTTATAGTTTAGTTATAGCTTCATCAGTATTTCCGCTATATTATCAAGCTTTATTTAGCTCTGCTGGTATTGAATATATATCTATTTTTGGAGGAACTATTAGAAGTACTCCGCTTATAACCTACACCACCGCAATTGCATTTATTTTTATTTCTTTACTAATTCCGATACTTTCCGGAATTGCTGATTTTGTGGGTAACAAGAAAGTATTTATGAAATTTTTCTGTTATTTAGGTGCGTTTTCCTGCATGGGGCTTTACTTTTTTAATTTAGAAAATATTTTAACAAGTTTATTATTTTATTTTTTAGCCCTTATAGGTTTTTGGTGTAGTTGGATTTTTTACAATTCATACCTGCCAGACGTAGCTTATCCAGAGCAACAAGATAAATTGAGTGCTAAAGGATTTTCATTAGGCTATATAGGAAGCGTACTATTGTTATTATTCAACCTAGCAATGATCATGTTTCCCGAAAGCTTTGGGTTGGGAGATGATGGAGCCTCAAAAATGAAAGCGATGCAAATTTCATTTATATCTGTTGGTGTTTGGTGGTTGGTATTTAGTCAGTATACCTTTTATTATTTACCAAAAGGGAACGCGAATAGTAATAAAGTTACTTGGCATATACTTTTTGATGGTTATAGAGAATTAAAAAGTGTATACCTTTCACTCTCTGAAAACAGAGTGCTAAAGAGCTATTTGTACGCATTCTTTGTGTATAGTATGGCAGTTCAAACAGTAATGCTTGTAGCTACTTATTTTGGAGAACAAGAAATTAATTGGGGCAGCGATAATCAAAAAACAATAGGTTTAATATCTAGTATACTAATCATTCAATTAGTTGCTGTAATAGGAGCACAATTAACGTCTAAAGCTTCAAGTAAATTTGGTAACTTACCTACTTTGATTGTAATAAATGGAATTTGGGCAGTAATTTGTGTAGCTGCTTTTTTTATGACGATACCATTACAATTTTATATTACTGCTGGATTTGTAGGAATGGTAATGGGTGGTATTCAGGCATTGTCCAGATCGACCTATTCAAAATTTTTGCCCAACACTAAAGATACTGCCTCTTATTTTAGTTTTTACGATGTTTCTGAAAAAATAGGGATTGTCATCGGAATGTTAATTTATGGTTTTATTGATCAATTTACCGGAAGTATGCGAAATTCAATTGTGTTTTTGATGCTATTTTTTATTGTAGGAGCAATTTTATTGGCTAGAGTTCCAAATAAATAGTACATTCCTCACAATTTTTTTTTAAGTTTGTTGTTATTACAAAAAAACAAATTGCTAGGAATGAAAATCTTAAAATACGCGGGTAGGACAATTTCTCTTTTATTATTTTTTATTCACTTCTCATGTGTAAATGAGCCGTTAGAGGGAGATTTTCCTCAAGATGATGGAGTTCTAAATATCGAAGAAGGAGAGTTCAGAGCGAACGTAGGTATTGGTGATTTTTCCACAGGTTTAGCTGTAGGTGTTCTAAGTAATACTGATTTACTCACAATAACTGGAACTGTTCCTGATACAGGCGAAAGTATCGTTTTAACAATAGAAAATCCTGGTGTAGGAACTTTTAATATCACAGCTGGCTTAGGAACTCAAAATAGCGGAGTTTACATAGAAACAAATCCAGAAAATCCTTTCGTATCAGATGGAACTTTTGGAGTTTTTGGGCAATTAAATATTACAGAATTTGATACTCAAAACGCTACAGTTTCCGGAACGTTTAGTTTTACGGGAGTCCGAGTTGTTCTAGATGTCGACGGCAATCCAGTTTTGGACAGTAATGGTCAGCCTACTCTTGAGACTGAGGAAATAACAAATGGTGTTTTTAACAAAATACCGTACACTACCGAAGACCAAGGTGGTGGGGGTACCCCAATCACTGACGAATTTTTTGCCAAAGTCGATGGTGTCAATTTTGATACTGAATCAGTAACCACATCCCTAAACACAGTAGCAGGTGTATCGGTAGTGAAAATAGTAGCCGTTAATGAACTTGGAGAGATTATTAGAATTGATATACCAGAAGATCTTGGAATTGGAACCTTTGCAATGGAACCACTTTCAGATGGAACGAAATTGATTGGTTTATTTAATCCAGCAACTGTTGGAGAAAATTTAACCTCCAACCCCGGGACTATCAATATTACACGATTCAATGTTTTTACTGGAATTATTGAAGCTACTTTCGAATTTACTGCGACAGACCCACTAGGTCAAGATCCGAGTATTGCAGAAATTACAGAAGGTTCTTTTAAAGTAGACTATATATCTTCTCCTGGAGATACCGTTACGAGTTTTACCGCATTTATTGATGGCGAATTTTTTGGCCCTGACTCTATCTTTGTGGGAGAGACTATTTTCAATGGATTATCTCGTTTCAATATAACAGCGATTATATCTGACACAGGCCAAAAAATGGGCTTATTTTTTCCAACTGATATTGAAATTGGAACCTATGAAATGACCACTAACCTAATAGATGGTTCTGAAAAATTCTGTCAATATACACCTGAGATCGGTGAAACGATAACTTATATTTCAAATCCTGGGACCTTGACTATTTCGGATTATGATCAAGACGCAGGTTTTGTAGAAGGAACCTTTACTTACACTGCCCTTGATTTAACTGCTCAAGATCCAGAGGTATATCAAATTACCGAGGGAGAATTTACTATCGAGTTTTAAAATATATTTATAATCAAATTATAAAACCTCTTTTATTTTTAAGAGGTTTTTTTATGTTTTTTTGATTTTAAAATTTTAATGCCATTTTAATTTTTTACACTGAACCAAAAAATGTCTGGCATTAAATATAATGGCACAACAATTGAATAATAAATTATAGAATATTTCTAATTATTAGGTTGATGGCTTAATTTTAGATGTTTAACTAATAAATAAAAATAATAAAGTATAATATCACTAATTACTATGGTAAGGTTTGTGACATTATGTCCTAAATAACTATATGGCTAGATCAAAAGTAACATCTCTCGACAGTTTGTCATTTCAAGATATTAATGAAGATGCAGAATTAATACCCTTAATGACTCCTGAAGATGAAGAAGCAATGAATAAAGAAGAATTACCTGAAATTCTACCAATATTACCCTTAAGGAACACAGTTTTGTTTCCTGGGGTTGTAATTCCTATTACAGCGGGAAGGGATAAATCAATTAAATTAATAAATGAAACTAACAAAGGAAATAAAATAATTGGGGTAGTTTCTCAAATTGATGAGAATATTGAGGACCCTGAATTAAAAGATATTAATAAAGTTGGAACTGTTGCTAAAATTTTAAGAGTATTAAAAATGCCTGATGGCAACACAACTATAATTTTACAGGGGCAGAAAAGATTTGAAGTGAATGAAATAATTACTTCAATCCCATACATGACAGCAACCATTAAAGAAGTTCCAGAGGCAAAACCGGCTACTGAAAATGAAGAATTCAAAGCAATAATAGATTCGATAAAGGAAAAGTCACTTCAGATTATTAAAAATAGTCCTAATATTCCCTCAGAAGCTGCATTTGCCATTAAAAATATTGAAAGTTCTTCATTTCTAATAAATTTTGTTTCATCCAATCTCAATGTTACTGTTGGTGACAAACAAAAATTATTGGAGATTAGTGATCTGAAAGATCGTGCGTTGGAAACATTGCGCTTCATGGAAATCGAATTAAAAAAATTATCACTACGAATCGATATTCAGTCGAAAGTAGAAAGTGATATTAGCCAACAACAAAGAGAGTATTTTCTTCACCAACAAATGAAAACAATTCAAGAAGAATTGGGAGGTAACACTTCGGAGGAAGAAATAGAAGAAATGCGACTCAGATCTAAAAAGAAAATATGGAATCAGGAGGTGTCTAAACATTTTGACAAGGAATTGGCAAAATTACAAAGGATGAATCCTCAAGTAGCTGAATACGGTATACAGCGTAACTATTTAGAATTGTATTTAGATCTTCCTTGGGAGGAGTATAGTGTCGATAAATTTGATTTAAAAAGAGCTCGTAAAATATTAGACAGAGATCATTTTGGTCTAGATGATGTTAAAAAGCGAATTATTGAGTACTTGGCAGTATTAAAACTTCGTAACGATATGAAATCCCCCATACTTTGTTTATATGGACCTCCTGGAGTTGGTAAAACTTCACTTGGGAAATCGATTGCGGAAGCCTTAGGCAGAAAATATGTGAGAATGTCTTTAGGTGGTTTGAGAGACGAATCTGAGATAAGAGGACATCGTAAAACCTATATTGGAGCGATGCCCGGTAGGATTTTAAAAAATGTAAAAAAAGCAGCTACTGGAAACCCAGTTTTTGTTTTGGACGAAATAGATAAACTTTCTACGGGAAGCCAAGGAGATCCGTCCTCTGCCATGTTAGAGGTTCTTGATCCTGAACAAAATAATTCTTTTTATGATAATTTCCTAGAGGTTGGTTATGATTTGTCTAAAGTTATGTTTGTCGCAACTTCAAATAGTTTAGGGACTATTCAGCCTGCTCTGCGTGACCGTATGGAGATTATCAATGTTTCGGGATACACAATTGAAGAAAAAGTAGAAATTGCAAAAAGACATTTATTGCCAAAGCAGTTGTTAGATCATGGTCTGACAAACAGCGATTTAAAACTTGGAAAACCACAATTAGAAAAAATTATAGAGGGATATACGAGAGAAAGTGGTGTTAGAGGATTGGAAAAACAAATTGCCAAAATGGTTCGATTTGCAGCTATGAAAATTGCAATGGAAGAGAAGTATATCGTAAAAATATCAAATGAACAAATCATTGAAATATTGGGTGCTCCAAAACTTGAAAGAGATAAGTATGAAAATAATGATGTAGCTGGTGTAGTAACAGGTCTTGCATGGACACGAGTGGGAGGTGATATTTTATTTATTGAATCGATTATTTCTAAAGGTAAAGGACTACTTACTTTAACTGGAAATTTAGGTAAAGTAATGAAAGAATCTGCAACAATTGCGATGGAATATATCAAGGCAAATGCTGATTTGTTAGGACTTTCAGCTGATGTATTTAAAAAGTATAATGTTCACATACACGTTCCTGAAGGAGCTACGCCAAAAGATGGTCCAAGTGCAGGTGTTACGATGCTAACCTCACTAGTTTCTTTATATACTCAAAGAAAAGTTAAGCGAAGTATCGCGATGACAGGAGAAATAACTTTGAGAGGAAAAGTTCTCCCTGTCGGTGGTATAAAGGAAAAGATATTAGCAGCTAAAAGAGCTCATATTAAAGAAATTCTACTTTGCGAAGAAAACAAAAGAGATATTGAAGAAATTAAACCTGAATATATCAAAGGATTAAAATTTCATTATGTTAAAGATATGAGCCAAGTAATTGATATTGCACTAACTAAACAAAAAGTAAAAAATGCTAAAATAATTTCTTAAATTTTAATTAAAATTAAAAAAAGCGTATTATTAATATAATTTCTTTTGCTTCTGTTATTATTTCAGAGATATAGTTTAAATAGATCATTTATTAATTATTTGAAATAAAACAAACTAGAATTCGTTAAATCTTCAGATAAAGCAATTTTGCTTAAATGAATAAAAATATTATTTTATTTTTTGTAGTGCTTTCATCATATTTGACAAATGCTCAAATTGGTGGTAAGTATGCTTATCAATTTTTAAATCTTACGACATCTCCAAGAATGGCAGCTTTGGGAGGAAAAAACATTACTAATTTTGACTACGATCCCACACAAGCCCTTGTAAATCCGGCTACAATTAACCCCTCAATGGATAACCACTTGTCGGTTAATTACATCAATTACATAGGCGATATAAATTATGGATCTGCTGCATATGCATATTTATGGGATAGGAGAACACAAGTTCTTCATGCAGGTGTATCCTATGTGAATTACGGAAGTTTTGATGGTTATGATGAGCAAGGAAATTCTACGAATAGTTTTTCTGGTTCTGACATAGCTTTATCTCTAGGACATTCAAGAAATATTGCTTTTACTGATTTTTATATAGGTGCAAATTTAAAATTCATATCGTCAACTTTAGAACAGTATTCTTCTTTTGGTGTAGCTTTAGATATAGGTGTTATTTATGTTTATAAAGATTGGGATTTGAATATTTCAGGAGTTGTTAGAAATATAGGAACCCAAATAAAACCATACGATGCATTAAATGAACCTTTACCCTTAGAGGTTATATTTGGAATATCTCAAACTTTATTAAATGTTCCAATAAGATGGCACCTTACTTTTGAGAACATGCAGATTTGGAATATTGCTTTTGAAAATCCAAACAGAGATGAAACCGATTTAGAGGGCAATACAACTACTGAAAAAATAAATTTTATTGATAATATCTTTAGACATACTATTGTTGGTATAGAATTATTCCCAGATAAGGGATTTAACTTGAGATTGGGATATAATTTTAGAAGAGGTGAGGAGTTAAGAATTATAGAAAAGAGAGCTTTTGCAGGTATAAGTGCTGGATTTTCAGTTAAGTTTAATAAACTAAGGTTAAGTTATTCCTACGCTAAGTATAGTTCGGCAGCAGCCTCAAGTTATTTTGGACTCATGTTAAACCTTCAATAATTCGATGCTTTATTTTTAATTGATTAACTTATACATTTTAAAAAATATATATTGAATAAAATAATAATAGCGATAGACGGATATTCTTCCACGGGAAAAAGTACCGTAGCCAGACAATTAGCAGATTATTTAAATTATATTTATGTTGATTCTGGAGCTATGTATAGAGCTGTGGCTTTATTTGCTTTGCAAAACAACTATCTTTCTGAAAATCATTTCGATAAACAATCGCTTTTAATGGCATTACCTGCAATTAAAATTGAATTTAAAAAAGAGGCTAAAAATAACCGTGCCGATATATTTTTAAATGATATAAATGTAGAAAAAGAAATTAGAACGATGTACGTATCTGACTTTGTTAGTCCAATAGCTACTCTATCTGAAGTTAGAAAAAAGTTAGTATCTATTCAGCATAAAATGGGAATTAAAAAAGGGATTGTAATGGATGGTCGAGATATCGGTACAGTCGTTTTTCCTGATGCAGAATTGAAAATATTTATGAATGCAAACACTCAAGTTAGAGCATTGCGTAGGTATAATGAATTAATTGAAAAAGGACAAAATGTGAGCTTTGACGAAATTCTTAAAAATGTTGAAAAAAGGGATTTAATGGATACGACAAGAATTGATTCACCCTTAGTTAAAGCAATAGACGCCATAGAAGTTGACAATTCAGAAACTAATAGGGAAGATCAATTTCATATTATATTACAGTTAGCAAAAGATAGAATTGCAAAAAGAATTTAAATTGCTTTTTTTAATTACATAAATTATCGAAGCATGGCACCAAAATCTTTTTCAAAATTTTGTTGAAGCTTTTTCATAATCTTATCGATTTGCTTGTCGGTTAGCGTCTTTTTTTCATCCTGTAAAGTAAAACTGATAGCATATGACTTTTTGTTTTCAGGTAGTTTATCACCCGTGTATACATCGAATAAATTGATGTTTTTGAGTAAATTTCTTTCTGATTTTATTGCGGATTCTCTTATGGAATCAAAGGAAACATTTTTATCTAGTAATAAAGCAAGATCTCTTTTTACTTTTGGGAACTTAGGGATCGTTTTTAACTTAAAGTTTTCGGTTACTATTTGCTCAAGAATATTGTCCCATTTGAAATCTGCATAAAAAACTTCAGAATCAATATTAAAATTAGATGCAATATTTTTTGTTATAATTCCGTAATCAACTAAACATTTATCACCAATTTGGTGTGCTAGTCCTTCTGAAAAGATAGGATTTTTTGTCTCTGTTTCTGAAAAATAAGTGATTCCTAGGCGCTCTAAAAGCGCACTAACAATACCTTTAAAATAAAAGAAATTACTTTTTTGAGAATTTTGCGTCCAGTTTTCATTGTTTTTTAACCCGGAAACGATAATTGATAGGTGCTTAGGTTCTTGACGACCTTCTTTAAAATTATGATATGTTTTACCAAACTCGAATAGTTTTACATTACTATTTTTTCTATTCACGTTGTATATAAGTGCTTCCAAAGCATTAAACAACATAGACTGTCGCATAATTGACAAGTCGTTACTCAATGGGT
The DNA here is from genome assembly GCA_024232495.1 of Flavobacteriaceae bacterium. Classification (GTDB taxonomy): domain Bacteria; phylum Bacteroidota; class Bacteroidia; order Flavobacteriales; family Flavobacteriaceae; genus Marifrigoribacter. Next base: position 22,559 of record JAAEPP010000534.1, on the reverse strand, counting down.
TCAGCATTTTTACATTATGATTTGAACTTAAATTATCAGAAAGTTCTATATACTTGGGACTTGTTAGTGAATTACCCATCATTTCATGAAATCCTAACGCTGTTAACTGGTTGCTAATTTTATTTTGTATTTGATAATCTTCTACTATTTGATTTGACGAAATAGAAGCTTTTAATTTTTCAGTGAATTGAATATTATTATAGCCATAAACTCTAAGAATTTCTTCAATCACGTCGGCTTCACGTGTTACATCATTCCTGTAAGCAGGAATGGTCATTCCTAATCCGGCTTCAGTAACATTATTTATTTTTATTTCTAAAGATGTTAAAATTTCTTTTATGGTCTCTCTTGGGATTTCCTCGCCAATAAGATTTGTTGTATTTTCAAAGTTTAAAATCACTTGATGATCTTTTATTTTTTTTGGATAGATATCTACAACATCGCTAGTTATTTCTCCTCCAGCAATTTCAGTGATTAACAGAGAGGCTCTCATTAGAGCATATTCGGTAATATTAGGGTCAATACCTCTTTCAAAACGAAAAGATGCATCTGTGTTCAATCCGTGTCGTTTTGCAGTTTTACGAATACTTACGGGATTAAAATATGCACTCTCCAAAAAGATGCTTTCGGTGACATCGGTAACGCCACTATCAATTCCACCAAAAACTCCTGCAATACACATTGGTTTTTCGATATCACAAATCATTAGGTCATCTTCGTGCAGTTCTCGCTCTAGACCATCCAACGTAGTGAACTTGGTTCCTTTTTTGACAGTTTTAACTACAACTTTGTCACCTGATATTTTACTACTATCAAAGGCATGCAGAGGCTGACCTAGCTCGTGTAATACATAATTTGTTATGTCTACAATATTATTGATGGGTGTCAAGCCGATAGCTTTTAATCTATTTTGTAACCATTGTGGAGATTCAATCACTTTAATTCCACTAATTGTGACACCACAATATCTTGGTGCTAAATGATTTTTATCTACTTGAACATCTATTTTATGAGTTCTATTCTCTACTCTAAAACTACTATTGGAAGGAGTGATTAATTCTAATGAAACGTTATTTCTTAATAATCCCGCTTTCAAATCTCTCGCTACTCCCCAGTGGCTCATGGCATCTGCTCTGTTTGGAGTTAAGCCAATTTCGAAAACCTGATCGTTTTCTATATTAAAAATAGTAGAACATAAAGTTCCTGGAATTAAATCATTGTTCAGAACCATAATTCCTTCATGATTTTTTCCGAGTCCCAATTCATCTTCTGCGCAAATCATTCCATGACTTTCTTCACCACGTATTTTGCCTTTTTTTATTTTCCAAGGACTTCCATTCTCATCATAAAGTGTGGTGCCTATTGTAGCTACGGGTACTTTTTGATTGATAGCTATATTAGGTGCCCCACAAACTATTTGAACAATACCATGAGTTCCAATATCAACTTTTGCAACCTTTAAACGATCGGCATTTGGGTGTTGTTCACATTCAATAACATTTCCAACTACTACTCCTTTAAGGCCTCCTTTTATGGAAACGAAATCCTCAATTCCTTCAATTTCTAATCCTAGGTCTGTTAATAAATCACCCGTTTTTTCGGCATCCCAATCTAATTTAATGAATTGTTTTAGCCAGTTGTATGAAATTTTCATGCTTGCTCTTTGTTACAAAGGTCAAATATACTACTTCACATGTTTTTTATGAGCATTTTTAAATATAAAAATTTTCAATATAATTCAACTATGACTTCATTTTTTCGATTAAAAATTTCGTAGGGAGGGTTGTATCCAAAAAAATAAAATTGGTTTGTATAAGAGATGTTTTCAATCTCTAAAATTAGTTTTAATTTTTTTTGATATTTTGCGATTTTTTCGTCATTGGCCCAGCCTGTAAAGCTTATTGCAGCAATTTTTTTTGCAGGTTCTTCTACAAAGTTTATTTGCGATTGATTTGGTTTAGGAAGTGTTTTTTTATCAAATTCTCTTGGAACCATAAACATCATGGTTACTGAATCTTCTAAAGACATCGCGACAGGGGAGGTCATAGCTATTTTTTTATTTTTATCGTTATCACCAAATATGTAGCCTGCTAAAATTGAAAAACCTTTTCTAGAAGTGTCTTTATAGCCTTTTGACGAAAGTTTTACTGTTGTAAATAAGCTTGCTTCATAGTTTCTTATTTCAAAATCTTTATATTTTTTTACTACTTGGTAAGAGTATGATTCAATATTTTTTCTTCCGTTGAATGCAAAAACTTGAACAATAACAATTAGTGCTAAAATTACTCCGAGAATAATTAATAATATTTTCATTTTCTTTCTAAATTACTTTGGATCTAATTTACAGCTTTCCTTTTTAATTTATAGCGTTGTTTAACTTAGGAAATAAAATTCCATATATTTTTATATTTTGCCAATTGTGTGTAGGTCATCTTTACTGGTAAATTTTCAGATAATGAAAGAGAAGGGTCACTTTTTAAAATATCAATTGCTGCATTTCTGGCAATATTTAATATGTCATGATCTTTTACAATGTCTGCTATCCGAAGATTTAGAACACCACTTTGTTGAGTGCCCATGAGATCTCCAGGACCTCTTAATTTTAAATCTACCTCTGCTATTTCAAAACCATCACTAGTTTTTGCCATAGTTTTTATTCTTGTTTTAGCATTCTCGGATAATTTATGACTCGTCATCAATATGCAATAACTTTGATCTGCACCTCTACCTACACGACCTCTAAGTTGGTGTAATTGTGACAAGCCAAAACGTTCAGCACTTTCAATTATCATAACGCTCGCGTTTGGAACATTAACACCCACTTCAATGACGGTAGTCGCAACCATAATCTGAGTTTCTCCTTTTAAAAAGCGGTTCATCTCAAATTCTTTGTCTTTTGCTTTCATTTTTCCATGGACGATAGAAATTTGATAAGTTGGTTTATGAAATTCTCTTGAGATACTCTCAAAGCCGTCCATAAGATCCTTGTAATCTAAAGCTTCGCTTTCTTGTATGAGAGGATAAACAATGTAAACTTGTCTTCCTTTAGAAATTTCATCTCGAACAAATTTAAAAACTCGAAGCCTATTTGCATCAAATCGATGTACGGTTTTAATCTCTTTTCTTCCTGGAGGAAGCTCATCAATTATTGAAATATCTAGATCTCCATAAATGCTCATTGCAAGAGTTCTAGGAATGGGTGTAGCGGTCATCACTAAAATATGAGGAGGTAAGGTATTTTTATGCCAAAGTTTACTCCGTTGAGCAACTCCAAATCGATGTTGTTCATCGATAATCGCTAGACCTAAATTTCTAAATTTGACTTTATCCTCAAGTAACGCATGGGTTCCTATCAAAAGGTTAATTTCTCCATTTTCTAGTTTTTCATGTATTTTTTTTCTATCTGAAGCTTTTGTTGAGCCAGTAAGTATATATATACTGATATTTAAATGTTTACACAATTCAACTAACCCGTTATAGTGCTGGACTGACAAAATTTCAGTTGGCGCCATTAAACAAGCTTGGAATCCATTGTCAATAGCTATCAATACTGACATTAAAGCTACTATAGTCTTGCCTGAACCTACATCTCCTTGCAATAACCGATTCATTTGCGCAAAACTTCCTAAATCAGATCTAATTTCTTTGATAACTCGTTTTTGTGCATTGGTTAATTTGAAGGGTAAATAATTTTTATAAAATAAGTTAAAATTATCTCCAATCTCAGAAAATGGATATCCTTTAATTTTTACTTTATGAAGTAAGTTTTTACGAATTAATTGTAATTGTATGTAAAAAAATTCTTCAAATTTTAATCGATATTGAGCCCTTGAAAGTAAGTGTTGATTTTGAGGAAAATGGATGTTGGTAAGTGCTTCTTTTTTTGATAATAATTTAAGGGTTTCTAGAATATTTTTTGGTAGCGTTTCAACAATATAATTTTGAGATTCAGAGAATAAATTTTCCATTAAGTTGTATAAAACTCTATTTGAAATTCCTCGAGAGGATAATAACTCCGTCGAGGGGTATACAGGTTGCATAGCTGGTCGTAAACTTTTTTCATAATTTTTTAATGTTTCCATTTCAGGATGTGGCATAGAATATGAGCCGTTAAACCAGTTGGTTCTTCCAAAAATAACATAGGATATGTTAAGTTTTAAATTTTCTTTTATCCATTTATGTCCCTTAAACCAAACTAAATCCATTGTTCCTGAATCATCCTCAAACTTGGCAATTAATCGTTTTCTTTTTTTTTGACTAACCGTTTTAATTTGTGTTATTTTACCAATAATTTGTACTTCTGCATTGGTTCTTTCTAGTTGGCTTATTTTATAAAACTGAGTACGATCTAAATAACGATTTGGAAAAAGATTCGCCAAGTCTTGAAAAGTAAATATTCCTAATTCTTTTTTTAACAAATCTGCTCTATTGGGCCCGACGCCTTTTAGATATTCAATTGAAGTTTGAAAAAAATTAGTATTCACAAGTATAAATTTATTTAATCTTTATTATATTGTAATTTGCAAACTACAATTTTTTATAAATCTTAAAAAAATAATTTCATGAAAAAAAATTACTTTTTATTCGTTTTATTATTGAGTATTCAATCATGGGCTCAATGCGACATATCACCTATAAGCTCTGATTCCTGGACAGTGGTGTATACCGATAGTGAATGGTCTGCAGATTATTTGGGTGAATTTGCAATTGATGGAGATCCTGCTTCTATCTGGCATACCGCAAGTGGAGTTCCTTACCCTCACGAGATACAAGTTGATTTAGGGGCTGAGTACTCGGTTTCTGGTATTGGTATTTTACCACGACAGAGTCCCACCAATGCAAAAGTTAAAGAACATGAAATATTTTTAAGTAACGATGGTATTACTTGGTTAGTACAGGGTGGGGGAACTTTTAATTATGACAATGAGAGTGACACGTCAATTAAACAGTCAACTTTCTATGCGATTGATGCAAGATATTTAAAAATTATTGGACTTTCAGGTTACGCTGATGATTATATGGCAATCGCAGAATTAGAAGTTTACCAAGATTTAGTTTGTTCACCTACTGGGCAAGATAATCAACTAATTACCTTTGAGGAGATACTAGATAAAGGGACCGAGGACGATCCTTTTGAAATAAATGCATCTTCAAATTACGGATTAGATCTTACTTTTGAGATTGTATCGGGTCCAGCGACTGTTAATGACAATATAATTACGTTAACTGGAGCTCCAGGAGTTGTTGAATTAAAAGCCACACAAGCTGGGAATGAGGATTATTATCCATCAGAAAATACTACTAATTTTGAAGTTATTGATCTGTCTTTGTATTATCCGGATGTAACAACCTCATTCATAGATGATTTTCCCCTAGAGATGCCCTCTTTGATGGCATATCCTATTTATATAAACTCTTCAATAATTGTTTCTGATGATTTAATAAATATTCAACAAGTCGATTTACTTATTGGAGATGACACCTTTACTGCAGAAGAACAAGATGGTTTTTATTACTATTTATGGACGCCCACTTCTTTTGGAAGTCATACAATTGATATAAAAGCTATTGCTAGCAACGGAAATGAGTCGATAATTACAAGGAATATTGATGTTACGGACTCTTATGCTACTCAAACTGTTGGAACTCTTGAAGATATAGTTATCGAATTTGGAGGAGAGAATAGTCGTTGGTATTACGGAACCTACAATTTACCTCAATTTGTTGGAGCTTATGAGAATTTAAACGCTTTTTTAGATGTTGAATGTCCAAATATTGGAGGTGGTTGCGATGATTGGGACCGATGGGCACACATCGATATAAAAGCTCCAGATGGAAACTGGGTACAATTGATTCGTTACATAACTCCTTATGGCGTTGCATGCGATCACGAATTAAATGTAACCGATTATTCTTCTTTATTACAAGGACAAGTAGAATTTAGAGTTTTTATTGATACCTGGGGAACAGGTGGTTGGCAATTAACATTAGACATCGATTATACAGTAGGAACACCAACCTTTCCCTACAGTACAGTTACTGAAACTTGGGATGGAAGTTATAGTTTTGGTAATCCAGCGAATTTACAGCCAGTAGAAACTTACAACGCTGGTCTTACAGATGAGGTTGAGGCGTCTTTTTTGAGGCTATCAAATACAGGTCATGGTTGGGGAAGTAATAATACTGGAAATGCTGCTGAATTTTTTAATGCCTATCATTTTATTGATGTAGATGGTGAACAAACTTTTATTCAACATTTATGGAACGATTGTAATCCTAATCCCGACAATTGCACTGGACAGCAAGGAACCTGGCAGTATGATAGAGCCGGCTGGTGTCCTGGGGCTATTGCACCACCAAATATTTACGATTTAACACCCTACATCGGAACCTCCATTGATATAGACTATCGTTTTCATCCTACTTATGAAGATTTTTGTCATCCAAATAATTCGGAATGCGTATCTGGTGTTACTTGCTCAGATTGTAACGATGGTTACAATCCTGTCTATTACGTAGATGGTCAAATAATCAACTACAGTAGTCAGCCCATTGTTTATGGAAATTATTTAGGAATTAATTCTACTAATGAATTAATTTTTAATGTTTCTATCTATCCAAATCCATCAAACGGATTTTTTAATATTTACACTGATAGTTTCGATGGTAGCACAAGAGTTACTGTGCATTCTATAGATGGAAATTTAATCAAATCTTATTATTTTAATTCCAGCTCAGAGATGTCGAATACTAAGTTTGATTTATCAAACCTTTCTTCCGGTATCTATTTTGTAAATATTGATAACAAAAAAGGAACTGGAACCAAGAAAATAATAATTGATTAGTTAAATTATTGGAACTTATAATAAAAGGTTATTTTTAAGTCAGAAATAACCTTTTTTTATGAAAACTAATTATTGGATTGAATTTTTAACATTATTTATCTATAATAAAGTTTTTTTTAACTTCTTGTTATTCATAATTAGTTTTTATACTTCTTATTCTCAACAAACAGAAAAAGTTGATTTTATAAATGTTAAGGCAACGGTACAACCAATATTCACTGAAAAAAAAGTTAAAGCTACTGCTTCTTACACTTTTAAAATTTTAAAAAAATGTGATTCTATTTATCTGGATGCAGTCAATATTTATTTATTAAATACTAAAAATTTTAATTCTCAAATTAAAATAGTTTCAAAAAATAAAAAAATATGGTTATTCGCTGATTTTAAAGAAAATAAAACTTACAAAATTTCTTTTAGTTACGAGGCTATTCCAAAAAAAGCCTTATACTTTTTTAAAAATCAGATATGGACACAAGGGCAAGGCAAATATACCTCCAATTGGTTACCTAGTATCAATGATATGAACGATAAAATGGAGTTTAATATGAGTTATATAATTCCATCTGAAAAAAAAATAGTTGCAAATGGCGTTTTGAAATCAGTCACTAAAAATGAAAAATTTAGTACATGGGAATATAAAATGACTAAGCCGATTTCTAGTTATCTTTTAGCATTTGCAGTTGGAGATTTTTCTAAAAAAATAATCAAATCAAGTACAAATACTCTAATTGAATTGTATTACCCTACAAATGACTCTTTGCATTTTGAACCTACCTACCGATTTTCTAAGGAAATTTTTAATTTTTTAGAAAGCGAAATTGGCTTTAAATATCCATGGGAAAATTATAAACAAGTTCCTTTGCATGACTTTATGTATGCAGGAATGGAAAATACTACTGCAACTTTTTTTTCTGATAATTTCATAGTCGATTCAACAGGGTTTAATGATAGAAACTACATTAATGTTAATGCTCATGAGTTAGCTCATCAATGGTTTGGTAATTTAGTTACTGAACAATCGGGTTCAGATCATTGGTTGCATGAGGGTTTTGCCAGTTATTACGCATTATTAACAGAAAAAGAAATCTTTGGAGATGATAATTATTATTGGAAATTATATCAATCTTCGGAACAACTAAGATCTCTGAGTGAAGAAGGAAAAGGAGAGGCCTTAAACGATCCTGGAGCTAGCTCAATAACTTTTTACGAAAAAGGTGCTTGGGCATTACATATTCTCAGAGAAAAAGTTGGTGATGAGGTTTTTAAAAAAGGAATTAAAAATTATTTGTTTAAGTATCAATTCCAAAATGTAAAAATTAAAGATTTCTTGATCGAACTAGAGCTGGTTTACGGAATGAATTTAAATGATTTTGAAAATGATTGGATAAATCAAACAAAATTTCAATATGAACAAGTCTACAAATCATTAATTAAATCGAAATTTATGAGGGATTACTTTAATCTTTTGTCTTTAAGACCACGCTCTATTTCTTCGAAAAAATTTGATTTTGAAAAAGCATTAAATTCTTCAAATGTTTTTCTTGGGCAAGAAGTTGTATATCAACTTCAAAATGAATCGATTTCACAAACATTGCCGTTTTATAAAAAGGCTTTCCAAACAAATAATATACAAATTCGACAAGCTATTGCCATGACTATGACAAAAATACCAACGGAATTAAAAACGGATTATGAAAGTTTACTTAATGATAAGTCCTATTTAACTCAAGAGATCGCGCTTGGAAATTTATGTGCAAATTTTTACGAAGACCGACTTAGTTATTTAAATAAAATAGATACCGTTATTGGTTTTAGAGATAAAAATATTCGACAGACTTGGTTGTTTATGGCCTTAATTACAAAAGATTATAAACAAGAAAAAAAAGAATTGTATGCCAACGAACTAAAGCAATATTCATCTTCTAATTATGGGTATGTAGTTAGAGAGAAGGCATTTGAGTTTATTGGTTATTTAAGCCTATGGGATCTTGAAACTATTAAAAATTTAGTCAATGCAAGTCAACACCACTATTGGAGGTTTAGAGCATCCTCCAGAGAAATATTAAATAAATTATTAAAAATTGATACCTACAAAAAACAAATAATTTTGTTGAGTAATACAATGGATGATAAAAGCCAAATTTTTTTAAGTAAGTTGATGGAGAAAAACTAATATAATTCGCTCACTTCTTTTTTCAGTAATAGCAAAGCTTTGTGAGATGGTGTATCCTCATCCATAAAGTGATTTAGTAAAAATGCTCTTAATTTTTCTGAATTGTCCACTTTTTTATTCATTCCTGATTGTCTTAAAACCTGAATAGTTGCGTTTTTAGCTGCAGTAATAAGACTCCAACATTCTGGACTTACATATATTTGCTGGGATAAATTATGTTCGTACTCCTTATCAATATTTTGGATTAATAAAGACTCATATTTTTGTAAATCATCAGAATATGGTTTTACTCTTAGTAATAATTTGTTGGGGTCAATACGCTCCAACAATAACGTTAAGCGCTCATATGCTTGCAGTCGAATTGGCAATACCTTTTTTTGAGCTTCTTTTTGTATTAAATAGCGTCTTCTTCCTTCTTCATTTGCTGTATGACCTTTGAAAAAATAATAAGCTACTAAACCTACTACAATAGCCGGCAATAAATAAGAAAAATAACTTATAACGAGAGTAATGTCTTCCATAAAAACTATTTAAATAACAAACTTACAGCGTTTAATTTTATTTTACAATATTGATGCAAACAAACTAATAGTTTTAAAATAACTTAAGTAATAATATAAAGCACTGTTGAAAATTATGGCAATAGTGATCCTTAAAATTCAATTAGCATTCAAATAATCCAAAGCTAGATGACAAAATGATTTGACACCAAGTAACATTCCACGATCATCAATTTTAAAATCTGGTGTATGGTGTGGAAATGCTTCTGTGTTGCCCGGAGTCATGCCTCCTAAAAAAAAGTATAAGCCCGGTATTTCTTCTTGATAATAAGAAAAATCCTCTCCACCAGTTGTTGCTTTGACTAGGGATACATTCTCTTTTCCAGCTGCTGCCTCTAAGCTAGGGAGCATTTGTTGTGTTAGTGCTAAATCATTATACGTGATGACGGTATTGCTTTGCCAATCTATAGTGGCCGTTCCTCCGTAGGCTATTGCTATATCTCTAGCCATTTCATTCATCCTGCGAGTTATCTTTGTCCTCATGCCGGGATCTAAGGTTCTAACAGTACCAATCATTTCTGCACTTTCAGGTATAATATTAAATCGAACTCCACTCGATATTTTTCCAACGGTAATTACAGCGGCCTCATTGGTTAGATCTGATTCTCTACTAATAATGCTTTGAAAACCGTCAATAATTTTTGCTGAAATATAAATGGGATCAACGCCACCCCAAGGTTTTGAACCATGTGTTTGTTTTCCTTTTACTGTTACGACAAACCGCTCAACTGCAGCCATTGTTCCACCCGGTTTATAGGATATGGTTCCGACCGGTGATCCAGAACCTATGTGCAGACCAAAAATAGCATTCACATCAGGATTTTTAAGGACTCCCTCCAGTATCATTTGTTTTGCACCGCCTACTTCTCCAGGTGGAACCCCTTCCTCAGCAGGCTGAAAAATAAATTTAATAGTGCCTTGTATTAGATTTTTATGTTTAGAAAGCACTTCGGCAACTCCCATTAAAATTGCAATATGAGTGTCATGACCACAGGCGTGCATTACTCCAGTTTCTTGCCCTAAAAACGTTGTTTTAACAATACTTTTGAAAGGCAAATCATTTCTTTCAGTAACTGGTAAAGCATCAATATCAGCTCTAAGCGCAACTACTTTACCTGGCAAGTCTCCTTCAAGAACACCTATTACTCCTGTATGTGCGACGTTTGTTGTAACGTTTAATCCTAAATTCTTTAAATGGTCAGCTATTTTTTTTGCAGTATTAAATTCACGATTTGATAATTCTGGATTTTCATGAAAATAATGTCGCCACTCAATAACTTTTGATTCGATAGACTTGATATCACTCAAAAGACTTTTATCTACTTGTGAAAAATTTATTGAGGAATAAAAAAATAAAAGGAATGTTATAAAATATTTCATGTGTTAAATTATAATATTAATGAAGGATATAAAAAAATAAAATTGAATTCTCAAGATACTAATTTTCCTTATTCTTTTTATTGAACTGTTTATAAATAGTATCTAAACCTTTGAAATAGTTTTGATTTTTTCTTTAATTTCACAGCGATTATCCTCAAAAATACCACTGAACATTGCAAGAATATTTAAATCAACTTAATGAAGCACAATTAGCTCCTGTTTTACAACAACAAGGTGCTATGATTGTTATAGCAGGTGCTGGTTCTGGCAAAACAAGAGTGTTAACTTTTAGAATCGCTTACTTGATGTCTAAGGGAGTCGACCCCTTCAATATACTGGCATTAACTTTTACGAATAAAGCAGCTAGAGAAATGAAATCTCGAATTGCACGAATTGTTGGCGGTAGCGAGGCTAAAAACCTGTGGATGGGTACATTTCATAGTGTATTTGCAAAAATTTTGAGGTTTGAAGCAGACAGATTGGGATACCCATCAAATTTCACTATTTATGATACTCAAGATTCGCAAAGTGTAATTAGAGCAGTTATAAAAGAGCTGCATCTTGATAAAGATATCTACAAGTACAAACAGGTATATTCTAGAATTTCTTCCTATAAAAATAGTTTAATAACGGTGAAAGCTTATTTTAATAATCCCGAATTAATGGAAGCAGATGCAATGGCTAAAATTCCGAGGATGGGCGAAATTTATAAGTCTTATGTGGATAAATGCTTTAAGGCTGGAGCCATGGATTTTGATGATTTATTACTAAAAACCAATGAACTTTTAACTCGTTTTCCAGATGTGCTTGCTAAATATCAAGATCGATTTAGGTATATCCTGGTTGATGAGTATCAAGATACCAATCATAGTCAATATTTAATTATAAAAGCATTGAGCGATCGATTCCAAAATATTTGTGTAGTAGGTGATGATGCCCAAAGTATCTATGCATTTCGTGGAGCGAATATTAATAACATTTTAAATTTTCAAAACGACTATGATAATGTTCAAGTTTTTAGATTAGAACAAAACTACCGATCTACAAAAAATATTGTTAATGCTGCTAATAGCATCATAGAAAAAAATAAAACAAGATTGGATAAAATTGTTTGGACTGCCAATGACGAAGGATCTAAAATATTAGTAAATCGAAGTATGACTGATGGTGACGAGGGTAGGTTTGTGGCGAGCACTATTTTTGAACAAAAAATGAATCAGCAATTAGCTAACGGAAACTTCGCAGTTTTATATAGAACCAATGCTCAATCCAGAGCCATTGAAGATGCCTTAAGAAAAAAGGATATTCCATATCGAATTTATGGAGGTCTAAGTTTTTATCAACGAAAAGAAATTAAAGATGTATTATCTTATTTACGTCTACTTATCAACTCAAAAGACGAAGAGGCATTAAAAAGAATTATCAATTTCCCTGCACGAGGAATAGGACAGACCACGATCGAACGATTAATTGTAGTTGCAAATAAATACAATAGATCGATTTTTGAAGTGATGCAGAATTTGGATAAAGTTGAAATTCAGATAAATAAGGGAACCCAAACTAAATTACAAGATTTTGTAACAATGGTCAAAAGCTTTCAAATTTTAAATGAAGGTTATGATGTATTTCAAATTACAGAGCATGTGATTAAAAAAACTGGTTTGTATACAGAACTCAAAAAAGACGGAACTCCTGAGGGTATAGCAAGGATTGAAAATATAGAGGAGCTTTTAAATGGGATGCGTGATTTTGTTGAAGAACAAAAGGAGTTAGCCGATACTACAGGTTCTTTGGCCGAATTCTTAGAAGATGTAGCACTTGCTACAGATTTGGATAAAGAAACAGGTGATGAAGATAAAGTTGCTTTAATGACGGTTCATTTAGCAAAAGGATTAGAATTTCCGTATGTTTTTATTGTGGGTATGGAAGAAGATTTATTTCCAAGTGCGATGAGTATGAATACTAGGAGTGAACTAGAAGAGGAGCGACGATTATTTTATGTAGCTATTACTAGAGCAGAAAAGCAAGCTTATTTAACTTATACCCAATCAAGATATCGTTGGGGTAAATTAATTGATGCTGAGCCAAGCAGGTTTATTGAAGAAATTGATGAAAGCTTTTTAGAATATTTAACTACCATAACTGAAAATAGATATAAGCCTTTAATAGATGCTGATATTTTTGGTGAGGTTGATAAGAGTAAACTAAGGCTTCGAAAACCTGTATCAAGTTCTCCTCCTCGAGGCCCTAGTGAAACTAATTTACGAAAACTCCGAAGAATAAAGCCAGTAACTAGCTCGGCATCTAAAAATATTGACGCTAAAGACTTAAATATATCGATAGGAACTATTGTTGAGCATGTCAGATTTGGTAAGGGTAGTGTTATAAGAATCGAAGGTTCTGGTGCAGATACAAAAGCTGAAATAAATTTTAGTAATGGAGGGCTTAAAAAGTTATTACTACGTTTTGCAAAATTAAAAGTAATCGTATAATTATCATTTGATTTTATAATTTTACAACTATCTTTTTATTATAGAATTCTTATATTAAAACAACCTTATGGCTGAAATGATTAAAATTTACGAGGAAAACCCCAATTCAAGTGATATAAAAAAAGTAGTATCTGTTCTTAGGAAAGGAGGACTCATTATTTATCCGAGTGACACAGTTTACGCCTTAGGGTGTGATATTTCAAACTATAAAGCATTAGAAAAACTTGCAAGAATTAAAGAAGTGAAATTAGAGAAAGCTAACTTTTCATTTGTTTGCGATAGTATCAGTAATATATCCGATTATGTAAATCATATAAGTACACCAACTTTTAAGATATTAAAAAGATCTCTACCGGGTCCGTATACATTTATTTTACAAGGAAACAACAATCTTCCTAAAGCATTCAAAAAGAAAAAAGAAGTAGGAATAAGAGTCCCTAAAAATGAAATAGCATTAGCTATTGTGAGAGAACTTGGTAATCCAATAGCTTCCACATCAATTTACGATGAAGATGAGATTATTGAGTACACAACAGATCCTGAATTGATTTACGAAAAATGGAACAATCGAATAGATTTAGTAGTAAATGGAGGATATGGCGATAATATACCTTCTACAGTAATCAATCTATGCGGTGATGAACCGTTATTAATTAGGAAAGGAAAAGGAGGATTAGATATATAAAAAAAGGCTGAATAAAATCAGCCTCTTTTTGTTTTATATTTTTAAATTCCTAGTTAATTACAGGGTCATTTAAACCTTCTTCAATCATTGAATAAAATTGATCAAGCTTAGGAAGAACTACAATTCTTGTTCTTCTGTTTTTAGCCCTAGTCTCTGCGTTTTCATTTGAAGCCTTTGGAATGTACTGACTGCGTCCTCCAGCTGTCATTCTTTCCGGAGCTACGCCAAAATCGTCTTGTAATATTCTAACAACAGTAGTTGCTCTAAGAACACTTAAGTCCCAATTGTCTTTCATGCAGTCTGTACTTATAGACTGTGAATCGGTATGACCTTCTACCAAAAATTCGAAATCTGGCTTATTATTAACTACAGTAGCTATTTTTCCAAGAACTTCTCTAGCCTTACTCGATACATTGATACTTCCACTTTTAAATAACAACTTGTCAGAAATACTCACAAAAACGACACCTTTCTCGACATTGACTTCAATATCTGTATCGTTAAGGTCCCCAAGAACTCCTTTTAAGCTTTGTACAAGTGCTAGATTCACAGAATCACGACGGGTAATAGCATCCCTTAGTTTGTTTATAGTCACATCTTTCTCTTTCATGCTTTCTAGTGACTTTTCTAAGTTCTCTGCACCTTTTATTGTTAAATCTGTAAAGTCCCCAATTTGCTTAATTAAATCACCGTTGGTAGCGTTTAAAAAACTAACTTGGTTTTTTAAGGTACTGTTTTCAGCGGATAAACCTGACTTTTCAGATAAACAGTCGTTTAATTTGACGGTTGCTGTGTTCAATAAATCTTGAGTGCTTTTTTGTTTGCTTTCTAGTTCAGCATATTTTTTACTAGTAACACAAGACGTTAAAAGTAAACTAGAACAGGCTGCTAGGATTAGAAAATTTTTCATATTTGTATATTAGGTTTAGATATAGTTCAAAAATATTAAAACGCAGGATAGAAAAAAAAAGTATTGATGTTTTTCTGTAACCATTAATTTAGCTCCTTAAAAATACGATTTTTTCTAATAAAATAATTCCAAACAATTGATTTTATATGATAGTATTTAATTGCTTTTCTAATTTTATATTCTTTGTTAATATATCGTGGAAGTAGGCTGTAAAAACTAAAATGGGCCTTTACAATAGCTAATGTATGTTTCCACTTTCCTTGAATTAAAAAGTTTAATCCAGCAATTCCGTCCATTAAAAGTCTTAAAAATAAAATTATCCAAACTTTTGAACTTTCTATATTTTTAACAAGCATTAAAAGGGAATTTCTAAAATTATAAAAGGTTTTAATTGGATTTATATTAGATAGCGTTGCACCGCCAAGGTGATACACAGTACTATTTCCGATGTATTTTATAATTCCACCATTTTGTTGAATTCTCCAGCATAAATCGATTTCCTCTTGATGTGCAAAAAAGTTTTCATCAAATCCATTTAATTCTTTGAACTCATTATTTCTCACAATAAAACAGGCACCACTAGCCCAAAATATTTTATTTATATCATTGTACTGACCCTTGTCTTTTTCAATAGTATTAAATATTCTTCCCCGGCAATAAGGATATCCTAATCGGTCAATAAAACCGCCTCCTGCTCCCGCATATTCAAAATATTTTTTATTATTAAAATCCAATATTTTTGGTTGTGCAGCGATTAAAGAAGCATCACGTTTAAATTCATTTATTATTGGTAGCAACCAATTTTGAGTAACTTCTACATCATTATTTAATAAAATTAACAAGTCTTCAGTGACGTTTTTTAAAGCATCGTTATAACCTTTGGCGTAACCTCCGTTTGTTTTGTTTTGGATAATAGTCACCTTATTAAATTTTTCTTTAAGATATGGTATAGATTTATCTGTAGATGCATTGTCAGCAACATAGATGGTCGCTTTTTCTGAGTATTCAACTACTGATGGTAAAAATTGTTCTAATATTTTTTTCCCATTCCAATTAAGTATGACAATAGCAACTTTCATATCAATAAACTAACATATATGTCTAACATACAAATTCTTATTTAATTAATTTTATTTGAGTTGATTATATTTAGGTAAATCACGCAAAAAAAGATATCTTTTATTTTTAATATCCATTTTGCAAAAATAATGTGTTAATCCGTTGGTCACCATTAGTAAATTTGAATTTAAAGCTAGATTATAACGAGCAATTTGATCAAAAGTTACTTGATTAATAGGTATACTTGGGGCTTTACATTCGATTATAATCTCTACGTCTCCATCATTTTTAAAAGTTACAATATCGTATCTCTTAACAGAATCGTTTATCAGTAACTGCTTCTCAACATTAATATAGGAAACGGGATATTTTTTTTCAGTAATCAAAAAATGTAGCGTGTGTTGTCGTACCCATTCTTCTGGTGTTAAAATCACAAATTTTTTTCTAATGATATCAAAAATCAACGTTTTATTTTCGTTATTTTTGAATCGAAAATTATATTTTGGAAAGTTGAGTTTTTGCACGTTGCAAGGTACTTATTTTTTAAAAACAATTAAACAATCTGCAGGATAAATGCCTTTAGACAAAGTAAGACATATTATTTCAGCTATTAAAAAAGGAGATATTAAGCCCATCTATTTTTTAATGGGAGAGGAGTCCTATTTTATAGATACATTGTCAAAATTTATTGAAAATAATATACTTTCAGAAGAGGAGAAAGGATTTAATCAAATACTTTATTATGGTCGTGATTCAAAAATAGAAGATATTGTTAGTGCCTCTAAAAGATTTCCAATGATGGCAGAACGACAGGTAATAATTGTTAAGGAGGCGCAAGATTTATCTAGAACTATTGAAAACCTTGTTTCGTATGCAGAAAACCCTCAGCCAACAACAGTATTAGTGTTTTGTTATAAATATAAAAAACTAGACAAGCGCAAAAAAGTCTTTAAAGCAATACAAAAAAATGGAGTTATTTTTGAAAGTAAAAAAATGTATGACAATCAATTACCCGATTGGATAAGAAAAGTACTTGCGCAAAAAGGATATACCATATCTCCAAAAGCTTCGCAAATGTTAGTTGAGTTTCTTGGTAATGATTTGTCAAAAATCAATAATGAGTTACAAAAAATTCAATTGATAGTAAAACCTGAGAATCAGATTTCAGCTCAAATAATAGAAAATAATATAGGAATAAGCAAAGATTTTAATAATTTTGAACTTATCAACGCATTGGCTCACAAGAATACCAAGAAAGCATTTGGTATCATTCAATATTTTTCACAAAATTCAAAAAATCATCCGACTGTGGTTACTGTTTCCATACTATTTGGTTTTTTTTCCAAGGTAATGAAGTATCAAACCTTATCAAATAAATCACAAGCCCCAAAAAAACTTGGTGTTCATCCATATTTCATGAAAGACTATGAAGTAGCTGCTCGAAATTTTCCGATGAAAAAAATAAGTGCTATAATCGCCTCTATCCGAGAAGTGGATGTTAAAAGCAAGGGTGTCGGAGCAAATTTAACTCATGAGGATATTCTTAAAGAACTTTTAGTTGAGGTGACAAAATAATTATTTTTTTATTGCGTATTTGCCGCTTCCTAAAATTCCAATAACAATAAAGCTTATTAGATACAATACAGCCAATTCTTTTTCCATGATTGAATCGTTTTTATGAACAACAAAAACTGCTACCAACATTAAAATAATAGGAGGAATACTTAACCATCTTACTCTGTAACCTACGGCTACTAAAACGGTACATATGAGTTCAGTAAATAAAACTAGTATTAGTGTTAATGTCGGTCCTAAGCCTATTGGATCGGTGTAATTAATATTAGAACTTAGAGCTACTTCTAACTTTTCTAATCCATGTAAAAATAAAAAACCTGAAAAACCTACACGTAGTATTAAGAGTCCAATATCGATTTTCACTATTGCATTCATAATAATGTTGATTTGATGCTGTTTAAAAGTACAAAATAATTTAATAAATGTATTTTTGTAAAAAATAAATTAAACCAATGCCAAAGTTTAAAGCATGGATAGCTGCAGCAAGACTAAGGACGCTACCTTTGTCGGTTTCTGGTATAATTGTTGGTTCAGCAATAGCGAAAAAAAATTCATTATTTCAACCTGAAATCTTTTGGTTAGCTATTTTAACTACCATAGGGTTTCAAGTCTTATCAAATTTTGCAAATGATTACGGCGACGGAATAAAAGGTGTAGACGATCATCGAGAAGGTGAAAAAAGGATGGTCGCTTCTGGACTAATTTCCGCTAAGCAGATGAAATACGGAATTATTATAACTGCTTTTTTGACTTTATCAATTGCGTTAAATTTGATCTATGCAGCGTTTGGTTGGGAAGATTTTTTTAATTCTCTATTGTTTCTTGTTTTAGGAATCATTTCAATAGTTGCTGCGTTAAAATATACCATTGGTAAAAATGCTTATGGTTATTCTGGTCTTGGTGATGTATTTGTATTTCTATTTTTCGGATTGCTTAGCGTTTTAGGAAGTAATTATTTATTCACTCACGAACTAAAATGGGATTTATTATTACCTGCTTCTAGTATAGGACTGTTAAGTATGGCTGTACTCAATTTAAATAATATGCGAGATATTGAAAATGATAAAAAGAATAAAAAAAATACATTAGTAGTAAGTTTAGGAAGTTCAAAAGCAAAAATATACCATTACATTTTAATATCTATTGGTATGGCTTTAACTTTGTTGTATTCAGGTATAAATTATCATTCAATTAGTCAATTTACCTACAGTATTACTTTTATACCTTTATGGATGAATTTAGTAACTGTTTATAAAAATATAGAACCTAAATTATTAGATAACGAACTGAAGAAAGTTGCTTTAAGCACCTTTTTATTTGCTATTTTGTTTGGATTCTTTCATTAAATATTTAGTCTTATGAAAATTACATTTTACGGCCAAAACTCACTATCTATAGAAGTTTCAGGAAAAAACATAATTGTGGATCCATTTATTTCTGGGAATCCATTATCTAAAGATAAAGTTGATATAGTATCATTAAAAGCAGATTATATTTTATTGACGCATGCTCATGAAGATCATATTCTTGATGCAGAAGCGATTGCTAAAAATACCAATGCTAAAATTGTTAGTAATTATGAAATTGCTATGTACTACCAAGCAAAAGGATTTGATGTGCATCCAATGAATCATGGAGGAAATTGGAAATTTGATTTTGGAAATTTAAAATTTGTGAATGCTGTGCATACCAGTTCTTTTCCTGATGGAAGTTATGGAGGGCAGCCAGGAGGATTTGTTATCGAAGGTGAGCACAAAAATATTTACATTGCAGGAGATACAGCTTTAACAATGGATATGAAATTAATTCCATTACAAACCAAGCTGGATCTAGCTATACTTCCAATTGGAGATAACTTTACTATGGGAATTGATGATGCTATCCTAGCCAGTGATTTTTTAGAATGTGAAAAAATATTAGGTGTTCATTATGATACTTTTGGATTTATTGAAATCAATCATGAAGAAGCGAAAAAAAAATTTTTTGATGCAAAAAAAGATTTAATGTTGCTAGATATAGGTTCATCATTAGAATTATAGAATAATAAAATTGATTATATGCTAACTGCATCATACCAAAAGCATCTATTAAAATTTAAAATTCCAGGAGGTACTTCAAGAGGGGTACTTAAAACTAAAGAAACTTTTTTTATAATCTTAAAAGATAAAAGTCAGAAGGGAATAGGAGAATGTGCTTTGTTTAGGGGTTTGAGTATTGATGATTGCTCAGCTTATGAAAAGAAACTAAAATGGGTTTGTGACCACATAGATTTAGGAGTTGAAGCATTGTACGACGAATTAGTAGAATTTCCTTCTATCCAGATTGGACTGGAAACCGCATTTAAATCATTAGCTTCTCAAGATTTATTTAGAATTTTTCCATCAGAATTTTCTAATGGAAATGATAATATTTCAATTAACGGTTTAGTTTGGATGGGGAGTGAATCTTTTATGAAACGACAAATTTCTGTAAAGTTAGCTCAAGGTTTTCGATGTATAAAAATGAAAATTGGAGCTATTGATTTTGATGTAGAGATGAATTTGTTAAAATCAATAAGAAAAGAATATTCATCTTCAGATATAGAATTGAGAGTAGATGCTAATGGTGCATTTTCTCCATCGGAAGCTTTAGAGAAATTAAAATGGCTTTCCGAATTCGAATTGCATTCCATTGAGCAACCTATTAAACAAGGTCAATGGCAAGAAATGGCCAGATTGTGTCAAGATTCTCCTTTAGCTATTGCATTGGATGAAGAATTGATTGGAGTTTTTTCAGAAAAAGAAAAATTAGAACTATTAAATACGATTCATCCACAATATATCATATTGAAACCAAGTTTGATAGGAGGATTTAAAGGTAGTGATGATTGGATTTCATTTTCCGAAAGTAAAAATATTGGTTGGTGGATAACTTCAGCTTTAGAGAGTAATATTGGCTTAAATGCTATTTCACAATATACTCATACAAAAAGCAGTAAATTACCTCAGGGTTTAGGTACAGGAAGTCTTTTTACCAATAATATTTCTTCACCTCTGGAAGTATGTAACGGAAACTTATATTACAATACTAATAAAAAGTGGGACCTAGATATGATTAAATTCTAAATAATGAAATTTTAAACTATGTATATTGAACAGGCATTTAAAATTAAACAAGACGTTTGGCGTTATTTACTGGGAATATTAATAATTTTTATATTGGGATGGCAAATAATAGGAGTGATTCCTTTAGGAATTGTTTCTTGGTTTAAAGCCAGTAATCTAGAAGAATTTATAACTGCCAGTGAATCTGCTTTTTCTACTTTATTTCCTTTAAAAAGTAATCTCTATCTTTTCTTAACGCTATTAACTTTTATAGGCGGATTTGTTGCGTTGTTAGTAGTTATTAAATTTTTACATCATCAATCTTTTATTCAACTTACCACCTCTAGAGATAAAATTGATTGGGGTCGTTTTTTCTTCGGATTTGGTATCATAGCTTTATTAACTATCACCACAACGGCGTTTGATTTTTACTACAACCCTGAGAATTATTTAATTCAGTTTGAATGGAAATCCTTTTCAATAATGTTTTTAATAGCTATTGTTTTAATTCCATTACAAACTAGTTTTGAAGAATATTTTTTTAGAGGATATTTAATGCAAGGAATTGGAATTACAGTAAAAAATAAATGGATTCCATTACTATTGACATCTATTATATTTGGAAGTTTGCACTTTTTTAATCCAGAGGTAGATAAAATTGGAAATATAGCCATGGTTTATTATGTAGGAACAGGATTTTTTCTAGGAATAATTACGCTAATGGATGAAGGAATGGAATTATCCTTAGGCTTTCATGCGGGAACTAATTTGATAATCGTATTATTAGTGACAAGTGATTGGACAGTTTTTCAAACCAATTCTGTTTTATTAGATCTTTCAGATCCTAGTAAGGGAATTGAGGTAGTATTACCTGTATTCATATTGTATCCAATATTATTAGGTGTGATGGCTTGGAAGTATAAATGGACTAACTGGAAAGAAAAACTATTTGGAAAAGTTTTGCCATTTAAAAAAGATTCAATTTAAAAAAAAATCAAATAAAAAGTGACGTCTTCTAGCATTTATGTTCATCCAAAATTTAAATTAAACGGTCTTCCATACCGATTTGATGATTTGTATGAATTGGCTCTAGATTTCGAGAAATCTCAGGCACTTCACGAGATAGAGATTGGTAAATTTTTAATAGAATGGCTAAATAACAACGATTATATAGGTGTTCCTACTTCTGGATCCACTGGAGCTCCAAAAAAAATAAATATTTTAAAAACTCATACGATTAAAAGTGCGATAGCTACGGGTACTTTTTTTGAATTACCAAGTGAAACAAGAGCTCTTTTATGTTTGCCTGCAAGTTACATCGCTGGTAAAATGATGTTGGTGCGCGCGATAATTTTAGGTTGGGATCTTCATATTGTAGCGCCAGAAAAGGATGCAATTACTCAATACGATAATGACTACGATTTTGTTGCAATGGTACCTTATCAGGTTCATTACTCGTTAAAATCACTAAATAAAATCAAGAAGCTTGTAATTGGTGGAGGTGCTATTTCTAGAGATTTAAATGATCAACTACAACAAGTAGATACCGAAGTATTTGCTACTTATGGAATGACCGAAACTATTAGTCATATTGCAGTGAGAAGAATTAATGGGTTGGCTAAATCTGATTATTACGATGCTTTACCTAATGTGAAATTTTCACTAGATGAAAGGGATTGTCTGGTAATTGAAGCTTCAGAAGTTTCAAATAATAAAGTAGTTACCAATGATTTGGTAAAATTAATATCAGCTAGTTCATTTCAGTATTTAGGAAGAATAGATAATGTAGTGAATAGT
>JAAEPP010000533.1 GCA_024232495.1 Flavobacteriaceae bacterium | reverse complement strand
GTCTTCCGTCCGGCGATTTCACATTCACATTCACCAAAGAAATTATCACTAAATCGCCATACTTGAATTGCTGTCTTTTGGTCCATACTTGAATTGCTGTCTTTTGGTCCAGATGTTTGAATTGCTGTCTTTTGGTCCAGATGTTTTAATTGGTCTTTTGGCGGACAGCTGTGGACGAAGGTCACCCCGGCTCTCCGCAGGAGCTAGAAGTTAGCGCGACCAGAGGTCGCGCTAACTTCTAGTATATAATACTAGAAGGTATGGGGTCTCCGACCCCACCATCCTGGCTCATGGCTGTATGGGGTCCAGCTTGAGCCGGAGCCAGACCAGGAGCTTCAATGTGAATTCGCCGGACGGACGGAGGAGCACGGACAACTGGTATTCTAAGGGTCGAATGATGAACGGATCGACGGACAAACAATGGGTTTGTAAGGTGTAGATTTACACTGGACTGACCTGCCCGCCTATTGCAACTGGACAGACACCCCACATGCCCCCAAAAGTGCCCCTAAAAAGTGCCCCCCAAGAAGTGCCCCTAAAAAGTGCCCCCAAGAAGTGCCCCCAAAAATTGCACCCGAAAGTGTCCCAAAAAAGTGCCCACAAGTTCCCCAAAAAGTTCCCCCCAATAGCAACTTGCATACTCGCCCCCTAAAAGGGCCACAAAAAAGTGTCCCCAAAAAAGTGCCCCAAAAAGTGCCCCTTAAAATGCCGCCAAAATTGCCCACAAAAGTGCACCCAAAAGTGCTCCCAAAAAGTGCCCCTAAAAGTGCCCCCAAAAAGTGCCCCCAAAAGTGCCCACAAAAATGCCCCCTCCCCTCTCCCTATCCGTCCCTCTCCCCTCTGCACCCCTCTCCCCTCCCCCTCTCCACCCCTCTCCCCTCTCTGCCCCTCTCCCGGGCCTCCCCGCCCTCCGACAGCCGGGCGGCCACCTGCTCCAGTAGCTTGATGTTGTCGGTCCTGACGGCCGTCAGCAGCTCCGTCTGGAGCCCGGCGGAGCTGCTCCCCTCCTCCTGCGGCCCCTCCAGGTCACTCCCTGCCTCCTGCTCCTTCCTGCTCTTGCTCCTGTTCCCTTTGTTCTTCTTCAGGGCGGTGCACTCGTACTCCTGCAGGTGGCCAGTGGCCAGGACCACCTCCTCCATCCCCAGCTCCCCCTCCTCCTCCTTAGCCAGCACCTCGACCGCCGGTACCTCCCTCACCTCCTCGCGGGACTTTGACCTGTGTATCCTCCTCTTCCCCACCTCCCCCCCGGCCCCCAGCCTGTCCCTGTCCAGCAGCTCGACCCTGCCGAGCACCTGCTGCACGTGCTTCACCTCCCGCAGGGTGGCGCGCCGGGTCTGGAAGGGGATGGAGCGGAGGCGAGGGTCGGACCTCTCCAGCGCCGGCCGCGACCCGCCGAACAGGACGGTCAGGTTGGAGGCGGCGGCGCTGTAGAAGATGAGGTGACAGGCGGCCAGCG
>JAAEPP010000532.1 GCA_024232495.1 Flavobacteriaceae bacterium | reverse complement strand
GTATCAACTCCAGGCCAAACTTCATGTATTGAATCACACATCAGACAGCAAGATGGCCTTATGTTATTATTTTTTTCAACAGCAAAAACATTAGTGAAAGAAATGTTTGTGCATATTAAGGTTCTTTTTATGCAACACAAGTTGTCGATTTCATTTGCCCTTCTTCAGTCTTCAGCTTCTACACCAGGAGGTGGATTAATGTTTTTGACATGAGGTTGAAGTCATCTCTCAAATTCTCTTTATGAAAAGTGTCACAGGATAAGTCTCTTACAAGTAATATAAGAAACTTTCACCACTAATAGAATAGCCTATCAGACAGTTCTGATGAGGAGGAATGGCTACTCTTCACAAAGCTGATTCTTGAGTATCACTAAATTTGACAAGAAACTTGTACATGGGTGATTTGGACATTGCCTTCGTTGGAAAAGTCTCGATTACACCCTATCCCCCGGATTTTGAAGGCTTTCTTAGGCCTAACTTTCACTGATGGCCATATCTGAAGCCGATCCCTTAGAACCAAGAAAAAT
>JAAEPP010000531.1 GCA_024232495.1 Flavobacteriaceae bacterium | reverse complement strand
TCTACCTGAAACAATCACTCTATATGGGCTTGTTGAGGTAAACATCACCGTATCTCCAATATTATATCCCCAAAGACCAGCATTCGTAGAGATAATCATTACATAATTTACTCCAACTTTTACTTCTACTATGGTCAATCGTTTTGGATTCTCCTCATAAAATTTAGAAGCTTCAATAAATTCATAAAAGATTCCAGAATTTAATTGTAGTAACATCCCCTTTTCTTTTTGAGAATCTTGAAAGGCGAAAAAACCTTCAGAAGCAGGATATAATTCTATACTATCCACGCTTCTTCCGATCATTTCTTCAAATTTTGCTCGATAAGGTTCGTAGTTAACTCCTCCGTAAACAAAAAGCTGATAGTTTTTAAAAAGTTCGCCTACTTTTTTATTGGATGCTTTTTGAAGCTTCTCATAATACATTTGTATCCAAGATGGAATTCCTCCAATGAGTGTCATATTCTCATCTTTGGTTTCTTCAACAATTGCGTCCACTTTCGTTTCCCAGTCATCAATACAATTGGTTTCCCAACTTGGCAATCTGTTTTTTTGTAAATATTTTGGAACAAAATGGGCAACGATTCCAGATAATCGACCAATATTTATCCCGTTTTTAATTTCTAATTCTGGGCTTCCTTGTAAAAAAATCATTTTCCCATTTACAAAATCAACATTTCCTGTTTCTTCAATATAACATAATAAAGCATTTTTTGCTGCTTCAATATGAGACGGCATTGATTGTTTAGTAATTGGAATGTATTTAGCTCCAGAAGTAGTTCCCGAAGTTTTTGCTATGTAAGTAGGCTTTCCTTTCCATAATACATTTTCTTCGCCATTTGCGGTTCTTTCAAAATAGTCTTTTAAGCCCTCGTAGTCTCTTACTGGAACACGTTTAACAAAATCTTGATGTGTTTTAATACTTTGAAAATCATGGTCTTTACCAAAGGAAGTATTTTTGGCTTCAGTAATTAGTTTTTGAAAAACTTTTTGCTGAGTCTCTATTGGGTTAGAAGCCCATCTTTTTATGATTTTTGTTCCTTTTTTAGCTAGTATTTTGGCTCCTAAAGATTTTAAAAACATAGTTTATTCGAAGTCTATAAAATTAGTTGGGTCAATAGGGTAACCATCACTCCATAATTCAAAATGTAAATGGGGTCCTGTAGATAATTCACCTGTATTTCCTGCAGTAGCTATAACTTCTCCTGCCTTTACTAAGCTACCTTGTTCTTTTGAAAGCTGTGAATTGTGCTTATAAACAGATATTAAGTTATTAGAATGCTCAATAATAATTACATAACCGGTTTGAGTGGTCCATTCTGAAAATATTACGGTCCCGTCTGCAGCAGATTTTACTGGGGCATCTTTTGAAGTAACAATATCTATGGCATAATGTTTTTCACGTGCGTTGAACTCCTGCGAAATAGTTCCTTTGACTGGAGGAAATAAAACAAAATTAATTTCAGAATTATTAATTAACGGGTTGTATTTATCTTCTAACGATACTTTTTCCCTTAACAACGAATCTTCTTTTGAAGTATTTATTTCTATACCTGTTAAATCTATCTTAGCAGCTTCAATAATTGAATCTTTATTGAAATTTACGCTTGACACATCTCCTTTTAACACTTTTTTTATAGAACTAAAATAGAGTTCATTTATTTTAATTACTTGCTGTAAGGAATCTGTTTTATAAGCAAGTTGCGCAGCGTTTTTCTTTAGTGTGACCGAAGAATATCCTGGGATATATTCTCTTAAAGGGGTAAATGCGATTAAAATACTAGTAGCCAAAATTAGAGTAAACACAAGAATAATACTAAATACAAATACGTTTAGACGGTTAAGTTTAAAAGTAAAGCGTTCTTCAAAAGTATCTTCATTTAACACCACTAAACGATACTTGTTTAGCAATTTATATTTAATTTTTCTTGATTTATTTTCTTTAGCCATTATAGAGATGTCCGAATAGCAAATATAAAAATTAGTATGCTAGTATTTGATTTACTGATATAAGTTTATTAATAATAAAAGCTTAATTAGTTTTAAAACGATGTTTCTGATGATTTCTTATTACATTTGTCTTTTAAATCTATGATAATGAATATAGCAATGTTACCTTTAGTTATTGGATGGCCACAAATAGTCTTAATTGTCGTGGTGGTATTATTATTGTTTGGAGGAAGAAAAATTCCCGAATTAATGCGTGGTTTAGGTAGCGGTCTTAAGGAATTTAAGGATGCCTCAAAAGATGCTTCTAAAGACGAAAATCAACTAGACGAAGAAAAATAAATCGTCTATTTGCTAATCCTTACCGATTGAATTATTGATTCCAACTCAAACTGAAGATTCCGTTTTCGTTCTGCTGGCGCAAACGTAAATCCCTCGATAATTAAGTATCTTTTATTAATGGTATCTCTTACTGAATAATTTACAAAAGGCCCTGCCATAAATTCATTTTCTATATCCCACATCCCTTTTGTTTTGTATGCAAAATTTCCGTCTAATTCTGTAATATAAAAATTTGGAGAATAAGAATAGTCTGTACCAAATTTACCATTATCTTCTACCGGCAAAAGGCTCCCCCCGATTGAATCTCTTATTACTGTTAATATTTGCCCAAGAGCTAAACTATCACTTGTTATTTTATTTATTGGTGTTTCATATATAAAAATATTAGTAGATCCTGTTTTTTTTAAATCTTTGCGGAGCCAAAAGAAATCTTGGCCTTTATGAGCTGTTCGATACGCCGAAGGTATATTTATTGTCAAACCAAAATACTCCTTTAAAGAATCGATTACTTTTAAGGATATGGCGGTCCTTCTTTGACGTTCTTTTATTTCTGAATTATTGTAGGCATTGATTATTTCTTTTTGATTTTCGACGATTAATTTTAGTAAGGTTTCTTCGGTTTTCGCTGTAATTATTGCCCCTGTCTGTGGCCTCGCGTAAGGATCGGTTACTAAAGTATAGTTGTCTTCTTCTCCAATGGTAACATGTAAAAAAAGACGATTACTTTTTATAAAACCTGAAAAAGTAGAAGGATCCATTTGATTGATTGAGAATAAAGGCTCTTCTTGAGGCAATCCTTCAGTAGGAGCTGCAAAATAATCTCTTATTTTTTCGCCAACTTTATTATTCCATAATTCGTCAGTTATCAATATTTGGAGTGAATTAATATTTCCTACTGACTTTTGTTTATAGGTGTTTTTATTACCGTTATTAACACAAGAAATTAAAATGAATAAAATTAAGGGCGTAAAATAGATTGATTTCATTAACAATTGTTTTTTTAAAATATTAACCTTTAGAAACTTTTAATTTCATACCGGGTTTTAAATTGTTACTACTAATATCGTTCCATTTTTTAATATTCTGTATGGAAACTCCAGGAAAATTTTGAGAAATACTCCACAAAGAGTCTCCTTTTTTAACAATGTACATACTCCCGTTATCTTTTCTAGAAGTATTTTCTGCAACTATTGGCTTAGTTGGGTAAATAGTTAATCGCTGTCCTATTTTAAGATTGTCACTTGTTAGCTCATTCCATCTTTTAATCTGACTCACACCAACACCATATCGCTCAGCTATTTTTCCCAAATAATCACCACTTTTTACACGATATCTAATTCTATCAGGTTGCTCTATGTATTTGGGAATATTAGCATTTTCTTTACTATTTTCCTCCTCAGCTAATGCATAAATTAAATCTTCGTTAGTAACAAACTTTCCAATAGCTTGAATTGGCAAACGTAGCGCATAATTTTTATCATTAACATATGGAATAATTTTTAGTTTGTAGGAGGGATTTAAAAACTGAATTTCTTCTATAGATAAATTTACCGCTTTTGAGATTTGCTCAAAAGTAATTAACCTTTTAACTTGTATGGTATCTGTTGCTATAGAATGGTATCGAGGCCCACTACTCTTAAAACCATGTTCGGCGGCATATTCAAAAATATACATCGTTGCTAAAAAAGCTGGTACATAACTAGCTGTTTCTCTGGGTAATTTATTTCTAATTTTCCAATAATTGGTTTCTCCTCCTGAACGACGAATTGCTTTTGAAACATTTCCAGGACCAGAGTTATAAGCTGCTAAAGCCAAATCCCAATCGTCAAAAATTTTATAAAGACTCTTTAGGTACTTTGCGGCTGCAGCTGTTGCCAACGCCGGATCGGATCTTTCGTCCACGTATGAACTTACTTCAAGACCATAAATTTTTCCAGTCGTGAACATAAACTGCCACAAACCTTTAGCGCCAACTCTAGACTTTGCTGAAGGATTTAAAGCGGACTCTACAACTGCTAAATATTTAATTTCTAAAGGCAAATCATATTTGTCAAACTCCTCTTCAAACATCGGAAAAAAGTAATCACTTAAAGCCATTAACCTAGACATGGATGCTCTTCTTGTTTTTAGATAGTGCTTGATTAACCTTTCTAATGAAGGATTGTAACTTATATCAAAAGGTGTTTTAGCATCTAATTGTTCTAAGCGATTTTTAAGAAGTTCTGTTGGTAAATCTTCATATTCAGTAAGTTCAATTTCTTCACTAGTAATACTTCCAAAAACTTCTTCAAATCTTGTGGAGTCGTAAAGTTCTTTCAACCACAAGCTATCACTAGATTTTGCTTTTTTTTGATCTTTTAGATCAAGCATTAAAGAATCACTATAAGAGAAATTAAGATTTGATAAGCTGGTATCAATTTTAAAGTCTTGAAGGTTAATTGTGTCTTGGCGTTTGACACTTTTTGCTGGAGATAGGGGACTAACACTTTTTAAGCTGTCAACAACTTCAACTGCTTGTGCGTTCATTTTTATAATGCTAGTATATAAAAATATTACAAGAATTGATGGGGATAAAAATCTGATGGTCATACAGAAAAGTGTGAGTCCTATTTAAATTGATTATAAATTTAGGAAAAGAGACTCTAAAGGCAACTATTTTTGAGAATCTTTTGTTAATTATTTATTATAATTCGAGAAAAATTACTCTAATATTGCTTGAATCCCAGGAAGTGTTTTCCCTTCTAACATTTCTAACATAGCGCCTCCACCAGTTGAAACATAGCTTACTTTTTCGGTTAAATTAAATTGTTTTACAGCGGCTACAGAGTCACCTCCACCAACTAATGAAAAAGTACCTTTTTCAGTTGCTTCTGCAATTGCATTTCCAAGAGATATGGTACCAGTTGCAAAATTCTCCATTTCAAAAACACCTACAGGTCCGTTCCATAAAATAGTTTTAGAGTTTAAAATAACTTCTCTAAAAATAGTATTGGTTTTAGATCCAACATCCAGTCCCATCCAACCTTCAGGAATGGCATTAATGGCTTCTGTTTTTGTATGAGCATCATTCGAAAACTGATCTGCTATAATAGCATCTACAGGTAAATGAATTTTTACATTCTTTTCTTTCGCTAATTTTAATATAGATAAAGCCATTTCTTGCTTATCATCTTCAACTAAAGAAGAACCAATACTACCTCCCTGAGCTTTTATAAACGTAAATGCCATTCCGCCACCAATAATTAAATGGTCTATTTTATCTAAAATACTTTCTATAATCGTAATCTTTGAAGACACTTTAGCGCCACCTATAATGGCTGTAACAGGTTTTTTGCTATCAGTTAAAACTTTATGGATGTTTTCAATTTCTGAGGCTAATAACAAACCATAACATTTATTTTTAGGAAAATATTTGGCAATGATAGCAGTTGAAGCATGTGCCCTATGTGCAGTTCCAAAAGCATCGTTAACATAAATGTCTCCCAACTTTGAAAGTTCTTTAGCGAACTCGTCATCACCTGCTTTTTCTTCTTTATGAAATCGTAAATTTTCTAATAGTAAAACCTCTCCGTTTTCCAGTTCTGCAATAGCTTGTTCAGCTTTTTCGCCTATACAATTCTCAGAAAATTGAACCTGTACGCCTATAATTTCACTTACTTTAGAAGCTATATTTTTTAATGAAAACTTTTCTTCTACACCATTTGGTCTTCCTAAATGAGACATTAAAACACAACTACCTCCATCTTCTAAGACTTTTATAATAGTGCTTTTGGCGGCTAAGATTCGAGTACTATCGGCAACTTCTAAATTATCATTTAAAGGCACATTAAAATCTACTCGAATTAGTGCTTTTTTGTTTTCAAAATTAAAGTCGTTAACTGTTTTCATAAATTGGATTTTGGACTGCAAATATACTATTTTTGAAAGGTTCTTTTTAACTAAAAAACCGTAATATTGTGTATGACTTTCTCAAATGTTTTAGGGCAACAACACATAAAATCTCATCTAACCATGACGGTCAAAGATGGCAGAATACCCCACACTCAACTATTTATTGGAAAGTCAGGATCTGGGATATTACCTTTAGCATTAAGTTATGCAAATGAAATATTATGTCAGCCGCATGATAAGGAAAGTGTTTCATATACGAATTGTAAAACTAAAGTTGAAAAACTAGCGCATCCCGATTTACATTTTGTGTATCCAGTAAATACAAATGAAGATATTAAAAAAAATCCTGTTTCAGATAATTTTGCTAGCCAATGGAGAGACTTTGTACTTCAGGGCTCCTATTCGTCTTTGTATAATTGGTATCAATTTATAGGAATAGAAAAGAAACAAGGTAACATCAGTAAGCATGAAGCGGTCTCTATTACGAAAAAGCTGTCATTGAAATCTTATGAAGGTGGTTATAAGGTACTAATAATTTGGATGGCAGATAAAATGAACAACGAATGTGCGAATCAATTGTTAAAACTTATAGAAGAACCTCCTGAAAAAACAGTGCTATTACTTTTAACAGAAAATGTTGAGAATATCCTGGGAACCATTCAATCTCGTTGTCAAAAATTACATGTTCCAATTTTAGCTGAGGAGGAGATTTACCAAAGGTTAGTGGAGGCTCATGCTTTAAAAAATAATGAAGCAAGAAAGATTAGTCACCAGTCTAATGGAGATTTAAATAAAGCACTTCAGCTTATAAAAAATAATGGTAATGAAGTTTTATTTGAAGATCTTTTTGTGCATTGGGTGCGTACCGCTTTTAAAGCCAAAAAGGACAAAGAGGCTATAAATGAATTATTTAATTGGAGCGAGAGGTTAGCAGAAGAAGGGCGCGAAACTCAAAAGAAATTCTTAAATTTTTGTTTGGAAATCTTTCGGCAAGCAATGCTCAAAAACTACAACGCGGAACCATTAATTTACTTTCAAAGTCATGATGGAAAATTTTCTTTTGATAAGTTCTCGGAATATATTCATCATAATAATATTTTAGAAATAAAAGAAGAGATTGAAAAAGCCATTTTTCATATAGAGAGAAATGGAAATGCAAAAATTATTTTTACAGATGTGTCTATTCGATTGACACGTTTAATTCATAGAAAATAAAACTTATAAGGATTGTCTATTTAAATTTTTTAAACGATAAGTCCTTCTTATTGATTTTGTTTTAATTAAAGCGTCTTTTTAAGCCCC
Source organism: Flavobacteriaceae bacterium (assembly GCA_024232495.1). Taxonomy (GTDB): domain Bacteria; phylum Bacteroidota; class Bacteroidia; order Flavobacteriales; family Flavobacteriaceae; genus Marifrigoribacter. Next base: position 11,306 of record JAAEPP010000531.1, on the reverse strand, counting down.
ATAACTAAATAAGGCAAATCTATTAGTTAAAGTTATAAAACCGTCTTAAAAAGGCTTATTTTGATTTATTCGGGTTTTTGGTAGCAATAAATAAGTGACGAATATTCCTTAGTAAATAAAGCATATATATTTGATCTTAATCCTACAAAAAAAGCCTTAAGTAAATTTAATTTTCCTGACTTATTTTTTTCTGAAAGCATACTTACATAAAATGAATCGAAAACCATCGGACTTATTTTTAAGAGTGATAATTTATCAGAAAAAAGTTTATTCATAGATGCCTTTGAAAAATGCCATAAATGCCTGGGTACATCAAATGCAGCCCAGAAATTTTTATAATAGGCCGCATCAAAAGAATAGAAATTAGGAACAGCGATTATTAATATTCCATTCGGTTTCAATAAAGCTTCTACATCTCGAATTGTTTCTTCTAAGTTTGGAACATGCTCTAAAACATGCCACATTGTAATTACATCAAACAATTTATCTCTAACATCATTTAAATCTTGTTCTAAAGAAATTCCTTTTTCTTTTGCTAATTCTCTAGCTTTTTGGTTGGGTTCAATTCCTGTTACATACCTAAAGTCAGATTTAATAAAACTTAAAAAGGCACCGGTTCCAGCTCCAATATCAAGGATACTTTTGGCATTCTTTTTTAACGAGTTAATTAAACCTAGTTTCTTCTTTAGAGATCTTTTTTTTACGACATGATATAAAAATGGGACGAGGCCTTTTTTGTTATCAGTGTGAGAAATGTATTGATCGCTCTCATAGTATTGTGATAGTTTACTGGCTTCTGGCTGCGGTTTTGTTAAAAGCATTTCTTTTTCAGCATCAAAATCTAAAGTAAACTCTTCATTAGATACTAAATGATCTTTTACGGTTAAAGGAAAGTTTTCTTGTTTTAATTGCATTCTAAAGTAAAATTGTTAGATAAAAGTAATTCAATGTATGAATGTTTCACGTGAAACAAATAACTTATCTGCCCATATAAACCAATAAAACAGAAATGTCGTTTGGAGAAACGCCGCTAATTCTTGATGCTTGTGAAACAGTAACCGGCTTAATGGACCGAAGTTTTTCGAGAGCTTCATAAGAAAGTGATTTTAATTTGGAATAGTCGAAGTTTTCAGGTATTCTGATTCCTTCCAACCTATTTAACTTATCTGCATTAGCTCTTTCTTTGTTAATATAACCGGCATATTTTATTTGAATTTCTGTTTGCTCTAATACCTCTCTACCAAGTTTATTTTTTGTTATATATTCTTCTACATCATTAATTTTTCTCATATCATCCATCGTAATATTTGGACGTGAGAACGGTTTGTACAATTTGTCCATTTGTTTCACTGGAGCAGACTCTTTTGAGATTAAAATTGGGTTTAATATTGCATGACTAACGCTCGTGTTTTTAAAAAATTGAATCAAATCTTCAGACTGTTTCTTTTTTTTCTCCATGGTTATTAAGCGATTTTCTGAAGCTAAACCAAGATCAAATGATTTTTTTGTTAATCTAAAATCCGCGTTGTCTTGTCTTAGTAGAGTTCTATATTCTGCTCTTGAAGTAAACATTCTATAAGGTTCTTTGGTTCCTTTAGTAATTAAATCATCTATTAAAACACCTATATAAGCCTCATCACGACTTAATGTAAAAGCTTCTTTTTCTTGTACTTTTTGATGTGCATTAATCCCTGCTATCAAACCCTGTGATGCAGCTTCTTCATAACCAGTGGTTCCATTTATTTGTCCTGCAAAATATAAGCCAGATATAAGCTTTGTTTCTAGGGTATGTTTTAGTTGAGTTGGCGGAAAGTAATCATATTCAATTGCATAACCAGGACGAAAGAATTTAACATTCTCAAAGCCTGCTACTTGCTTTAAAGCCTTGTACTGAACCTCTTCAGAAAGCGATGTAGAAAAACCATTAATATAATACTCTATGGTTTTCCAACCCTCAGGCTCAACAAAAAGCTGGTGTCGATCTTTATCGGCAAAACGATTTATTTTTTCTTCAATGGAAGGACAATATCTTGGGCCACTGGATTGAATTGCGCCATTAAACATTGGTGATTTATCAAATCCCTCCTTTAAGACATCATGTACATCTTGGCTTGTGTATGACATGTAACAAGAACGCTGATGTGTTAAAACCGAGGTAGTATTTAAATAAGAAAATTTTTCTGGTTGTGCATCACCTGGCTGTTCAATCATCTTGGTAAAGTCTAAAGAACGTCCGTCTACCCTTGGAGGTGTTCCTGTTTTCATTCTACCGGACTCAAAACCTAATTGAATAAGATCCTTAGTAATACCTGTTGACGCTCTTTCTCCGGCTCTTCCGCCTCCAAACTGTTTTTCTCCTATATGAATAACTCCGTTTAAAAAAGTTCCATTAGTAAGAACAACAGTTTTAGATCGTATTTCAATACCTAAAGACGTTTTAACACCGACAACTTTATTATTTTCAGTGATAAGACCCAGGACCATTTCTTGATAAAAATCTAAATTAGGAGTCTTTTCTAGCATATCTCTCCAAGTTTCAGAAAAACGCATTCGATCGCTTTGAACTCTCGGACTCCACATGGCCGGACCTTTTGATTTATTGAGCATTTTAAATTGAATAGCTGTTTCATCTGAAACAATACCGCTATAGCCACCCAAAGCATCTATTTCACGAATAATTTGTCCCTTAGCTATTCCGCCCATGGCGGGATTACAAGACATCTGTGCGATATTTTGTAAGTTCATAGTTACTAGAAGAGTTTTAGAACCTAAATTTGCAGCAGAAGCTGCCGCTTCGGACCCAGCATGACCTGCACCAACAACTATAACATCATATTCATTTGGAAACATAAACTTAAATTTGTTCCACGTGGAACATTACTTTTCAAATTAATCTATTCTTGATTTTACAAGAGCGTGCAAATATAAGTAATTAACTTAAAATTGAAACGATTATTGCTTATTTTGTTGATTATCAGTAGCTTACATAAAGGTTCTTTCAGAAAGTGCTTCATCTTCTTTTTTTCTCATCAGGGCAGCTTCTGCTTTAGTTTTGTCGTTAAAGCCGCAATAATGTAAAACTCCGTGGATAATAACACGATGTAATTCGTCTTCGAAACTAGTTTTGTAAGTATTCGCATTCTCTTTTACGCGTTCAATAGATATAAAAATATCTCCATTAATTTGATTTCCTAAACTATTGTCAAAACTGATAATATCGGTTAATGTATCGTGATTTAAAAACTCTATATTTAACTTATGAAGGTATTGATCGTCGCAAAATATATAACTAATTTCTCCCTCTTCCCGTTTTAGGTAGTTGATAATTTTAGATATCCAACGAGCTATTTCATCTGGATTTTGAAGACTAAATGCTGTCTCTGAGAAAAAATCAATCATTTTTATTCTTAAAATATTCTTGTACCTTTTGTTTGTATTCTAAGTTTAAAGGTAAGGATTCTCTATTAAGGATTTCTGTTGTGTTAAAATATTTTTTTATTTCTGCAGGACTTAATGTTAGGTTGTTATTAAATTGCTGATTATTTGTTCGTGACTCCCTCTTTGATTCTTTTCCTTGTTCAAAGGTAGCTTTATCTAATTTCAATAATTCATGTTTTAGATTTTGCATTCTTTCTAGTGTTTGTTGATTAAAGCCTTTATCTAACAATTGCTGTTCTATTTTTTCCATTTCGCGAAGCAAAGCTCCTGCATTTGCTTTATCTCCAAGTTGACTGATTTTATTTTGTAGTTGTTCCCGTAGTTGTTGTTGTTGTTTGTAAATTTCAAATAATTTTCCATTTATATCTTCAGTATTTCCATAGCCCTCTTTCTTGTTTGGGTTACTATTTTCCTTAGTACCTTTTTTGCCGTTTTCTGAAGAGCCGTCGTTACCTCCTTGACCTTCACCTTGACCTTCGCCTTGATCTTTACCTTTACTGTTTTTGCCGTCTGCTCCTTCTTTTTCAAGACCTTCTTCCATTTTTTTTGTAAGGCTTTCTTGTTTTTTTATAATATCTGGCAATTGAAATCCCTGGCCTTCGCCTTCACCCTCTCCCATTCCTTTACCTTTGCCTTTACCTTTACCTTGCCCCATGCTGCTCATTTGATTTTGCATATTGCTTAAAATATCGCTAAGCAGAACAGCAAGTTCGTTAGCTCCCGTAATAGTATATTGTTGGCTAGAAACTCCTGTTTCCATATCATTTTCTGCGAGTTTTTCTAAACTTTTATCTAGATTAAAGTTAATTCGGGTTAAGGAAGAGTTAATAGCTGCGCCCATCATAGGTTGCCTTAAGGATAAAGTAAAAAGACTATCGTCTATGTGTTCAAAGTTTTGTTTTAATTCATTTTGTTTGATTAATTTTCTACCAAAAAGCGAATTGCCATAATCTGTTTTTTTAAAATCTTTCATGAGTGCTTCTTGTTCAAAAGAAAAAACTACGAGATTGTCTAATATTTGTCGCAACATTTCCGAATCTTCATCCATTGTTTTCATCTGGCCTGACTGCATTTGCATTTGCATTTTACGGCCCATTTGTTTCATCTTTTTTGCAGCAGCTTTTTGGTTTTGTTTTGCAGCATTTTTATTGTCGTTTTTTAGGTTATCTGTGGCTTCTTTTTGTTCTTCTTTAACTTTTTCCTCTACCTTTTGATCGTTAGGAATGTCTAACGGATCTTTTAAGTCGTTGTTTTCCTTTTCTAATTTCTCTTTTTCTTTAGTATATTCTTTAAACTTTTTATTTAGTTGCTCTTGGGCTTCTTTAGTGTTTTTTTCATCTTTAACATTCGTTAATTTTTCTTGTTCCTCAGCAAGTTTATTTAATTCTTCAGCAAGTTTTTCTGCTTTCTTGGTTACATAATACCGTTTGGTTAACTCCAAAAGTTGCTCCAAGTTTTTTTCTTGATTTTTATTTTGTTTGGATAGCTGTTCTAGTTTCTCGGTTAGTTCCTCTTTCTGTATCTTATCTTGAAGTTTTTCAAGCTCCTCCATAAGTTTTTCGTTTTTCTCTAATAGTTTTTCGTTTTCTTGAAAGCGCTCCTTTAATTGTTCTTTAAAAGGATCGTTGTCTCGGTTTTTAGGTTGAAAATTTTCTAAATTTTCATTTAATTCTTTCGAGAAATTTTTCATTATTTTTTCTTGTTCTTGCTGCTTCATGAGAAACTTTTCTAGTTTCTTTTTATCGTTCCAATTGAGTTCTTCACTTTCTTTTTGCGCCTTTGAAAGTTCCTTTAATATTTGGTCTTGTTCTTTTATGTTTTCCATGGACCTATCCAAACTCTTAATGGTATTTGCTTGTTTCTGAAGTTGTTCGTTTTCAATCTCTTCCTGAGTTTGTTTTCTATATGAAAAAAGAGAAGACCTGCTAGACTTAAAGTTTTGAAGCGCATCATTATCAAATACTTCAAAATAATAATTGTAGGAGACGCCGCTTATCAACGAAAGATTTCCAGGAAAAACATACGAAAATTGATCAAAATTGGAGGCGCTTAAAGCTAGGCTTAGGGTTTTTTTTCTGGCTTCATCTGAGGATGGGTAATAGACTAATTGTAATTTAGTGAGCCCATAGTCGTCGGAAACGGTTCCTAAACAATAGGTTTTTTGATAATAGACACTATCCTGTTGAGTAGCTACATTTATTTCAGGATATTGGTCTCTTATAACAGATAGAGTAAAAGATAAGTTTTCGTATTCTTTTAATTTAGCGTTGGAAGTAGTAAGTGTATAATTTAAATTTTTATAGATTCTTTTTTTTAGTCTAAATAGTTCTTTGTCTTTTTGTAAATTATAGGCTATTTCTGATGTTTTTAATTGTACTTGATTTGTGTTTTTGGTTTCAACAAGCCAAGAGACTAAGGTTCCTTGAGGGATGGTTGCGTTTCCCGTACTTTCAATAACCTGAGATTTTTTTCCAATATAATTTGGATAGTCTAACTTCATTTTAAAGCCTACTAAAGACGGTGTTTTTAATACATTAAGGGTGTATTCTTTAGAGTTAACCTGGTTTGCTGTTAAATTAAAACTAATTGAATTGATGGGCTGAATAAATGTGTGTTCAAAAATATCTGGAGAAGTTTGGTTTAAATAGTAAGTTTGTTTGTTGTATTTTATACTAACATTTTCAGGTGTATACTTCCCGGTTGTTTGAATTCTTAACAAAAAACTTTTGTTTTCTAGAGTAGTGAGTGATTTGTTTTTAACCTGAAATTTAAATGGCGCGGGGGGCTCAAAAGCGGTGTTGTAATTAACAACCCTGTTATAACTACTATAAAAGATATCTTTTTCCCCTAGTACCGAAAACAATACATAAATAACAATGGGTACCAGTGCATATTTTAGGTACTTTTTGTTTGCTTTGAAATTAATTGCAGTTTTAAAAGGTACTGGTTGTAATTCTTCTGCCTTTTGGTGGATACTTGCGAGCAATAACTCTGATTCTCTTTGATTTTGGTTTAGTTGAATTACATTAAGAAGCTTATCGCTAACCTCAGGAAAATGATTTCCTATTAGCTTAGACGCTTCAACATCTGAAATTCCTTGTTGAAGGTTAAATAATTTTAATAACGGGAAGGTTATTAGTTTTATAAACAGTAGGGCTTCGACCGTTATAAATACCCAAAATAAAAAAGTTCGCCCCACAGGAGTTAGCCATAAATAATGTTCAATAAGCAGGGTAATAATTAGGTATACTAATCCAATGCTAAAAAAAAGAATAACCCCTTTTATTAACTTGCTAGTATAGTATTTTTTAATAAACTGTTCCAGCTTTGACTGGATTTCTAAAAAACTGCTCATTAATTAGTTCTGTAAAATTATATCTTCGAAAATACATTATTAATTTAAATCTTTCTGTTAATTTTTTACTGTAAAAATTATGGCGCTGTTACTTTTTAAAATCTCTTTAGGTGTGTACCTTTGCTTTGTTATTTTTATAAAAACACATGTCAAAAAAAGTTAGAGTTCGTTTTGCTCCAAGCCCCACCGGACCACTACACATAGGAGGTGTAAGAACGGCACTATTTAATTATTTATTTGCTAAACAATGTGGTGGAGAGTTTATTTTACGTATTGAGGATACAGATCAAAATAGGTATGTTGAAGGTGCTGAAGCTTATATTGTCGAAACCTTAAATTGGTTAAATATTCCCTTTGACGAGGGTATAGGAAAAGAAGGTCTTTATGGCCCTTACAGACAAAGTGAGCGAAAAAAAATGTATCAGCAGTATGCAGAACAACTAATTAGCAAGGGGAAAGCCTATTACGCCTTTGACACAAATGATGAGCTAAGCTTTCATAGAAAAGATCATGAAAAAAAAGGAAAAACATTTATTTATAATTGGCATAATAGAGAAAAACTAACCAACTCAATTTCTTTAACAAAAGAAGAGGTGGAAAAAAAAATAGCAACCGGTGAAGATTACGTTGTGCGTTTTAAAATGTATGATCCTAGTCAAAACATAGAAGAAGAAGTTGTTGCTGAAGACTTAATTAGAGGAAATGTGTCATTTAAAAAAGCACTACTTGACGACAAAGTCTTATTTAAACAAGATGGTATGCCAACTTATCACTTAGCGAACATCGTTGACGATCACTTTATGGAAATTAGTCATGTTATTAGGGGTGAAGAATGGTTGCCCTCAGTACCCTTACATATTGAGTTGTACAAAGCACTAGATTGGGAGGTTCCAAAATTTGCTCACCTTCCATTGATTATGAAACCGGTTGGTAAAGGAAAATTAAGCAAGCGTGACGGCGATAAAATGGGTTTTCCGGTTTTTCCAATTCAGTGGAACACAAACAATGGGGACGTTTTTTCGGGATATAGGGAAGATGGTTATTTTTCTGAAGCCGTTATTAATATGCTTGCTTTATTAGGATGGAATCCAGGAACTGAACAAGAAATTTTCAGCTTAGACGAACTTATAAAATCGTTCAGTTTAGCAAGGGTTAACAAGGCGGGAGCTAGGTTTGATCCTGAAAAAACAAAGTGGTTCCAGCATCATTATTTACAAGAGAAAAATAATGAGAGCTTATCTACTTTATTTACAAGCTTATTGATTAAAAAAGGAATTGGTTATAATAAAAACCTTGAAAAGATTATTGGTTTAATAAAAGAACGATCAACTTTCGTAGCTGATTTTTGGGAACAAGGAAGCTACTTTTTTGAGGCGCCTAATACATACAATGAGAAAGCAGCAAAAAAAGCATTTAAAGAGAATACTCCACAACTACTTTCAAAGTTGGTTGCTTTGTTTGAAGAGTGTGTCGATTTTTCTTCAGAAAGTTTAACTAATAAAACTAAAAACTGGATTACTGAAAATGAAATTGGATTTGGCAACGTAATGATGCCTTTACGATTAGCACTTGTTGGAGAAATGAAAGGTCCTGATGTGTTTGAAATTGCTGCGATACTGGGTAAAAAAGAGGTGATTTCAAGAATAAACAAAGTGATTGCTTTTTTATCTTGAAAAAACGGAAATATCTTCTAAATAAAAAAAATTAAAGGTTGTTATAAGCGGCCTTTTTTTGTATCTTGATGATTGTATTTAATTTAAAAAAATATTATGAGCTATATTTGGATTCTTTTTTTTACTATTTTAATAGTACTTGTTTTTGCTTCTTTTTTTATTGTTAAACAACAAACTATTGCGGTTGTAGAACGATTTGGAAAATTTACCAGAGATTACGGAGCGGGGATCAATATGAAAATTCCATTTATTGATAGAGTAGCGGGAAGAGTCAGTTTACGGATTCAACAATTAGATGTTATTGTTGAAACTAAAACAAAAGATGATGTTTTTGTTCACTTGAAAATTTCAGTACAGTTTCAAATTCAAAGAGAACACGTTTATAATGCTTTTTATAAGCTGCAAAACCCACATGAACAGATTACTGCGTTTATATTTGATGTGGTTCGTGCAGAAGTTCCAAAAATGATTCTAGACGACGTTTTTGTTAAAAAGGAAGAAATAGCGTTAGCGATACAAAGAGAGTTAAAAGAAGCAATGCTCAATTATGGTTATGATATTGTAAAAGCTCTGGTTACAGATATTGATCCTGATCAAAAAGTAAAAATTGCCATGAACCGAATTAATGCTGCAGAGCGAGAAAAGGTAGCAGCCCAACATGAAGGAGATGCACAACGTATTTTAATTATTGAAAGAGCAAAAGCTGAAGCTGAAAGTAAACGTTTGCAGGGATTGGGTATCGCCGATCAACGTAGAGAAATTGCTCGAGGACTGGAAGATAGTGTTGATGTATTAAATAATGTTGGTATTAATTCGCAAGAGGCTTCTGCCTTAATTGTGGTAACACAACATTACGATACCTTACAATCGGTTGGAGAAGCTACTAACTCCAATTTAATATTACTACCTAATTCGCCTCAAGCAGGAAGCGACATGTTAAATAATATGATTGCTTCATTTGCAGCGAGTAACCAAATTGGTGAGCAAATGAAAAAAGACAATGCGGCTAAAGGTATTGTGAATAAAAAAAGCACCCGTGAAGGACCAAAAGAACCGCCAAAAACAGATTTTGATTATTAATAAAAACCTAGTAATTAATTTTACTTGCCTCAGTAACTAATAGTTCATTTTTATCCTCTAAAGCTTTTCTTACAAATGTTTTAATCTCAGGGGTTATTTCTTGATTACTTTTTATTAAAACACCAAGAGCAATCATTGTTACAATTCTTGTGCCCACTTTCTTAAGAGCTGTTCCAAAAAACGGAATTAGCTCTTCATAAGAAATACTCTTTGCTAATTCTTGTATTCTAAGCTTAGTTTCTTGCTGCTTTTCAACAGGAAATTTAGTGTACTTTTTTCCAAAACGCATAATTTCGTTTAAAGGAAAAACTACATCTTTTTGCGTTGGTACTATTTTATTTTTAACCGGTTTTTTCTTAGTCCAAGAATCGCGTAAACCAACTGTTTTGTTAAAAACGAGTGTTTCACTTGTAGAGTCATCGTCAACGTTAAAATACCCTAATCGCTGAAATTGAAAGCTATTACTTTTTTTTGCTAAAGCTAAACTTGGCTCCACAAAAGCTTGTGAAACAGTTAAGGAATTTGGATTAACAAAGTCCATAAATGTCTTGTCTTTGTGACTATCGGGAGCTTCATCTGTAAACAACCGATCATACGATCTTACTTCGGCTTTAATAGAATGAGAAATAGAAACCCAATGAAGTGTTCCTTTAACTTTTCTTAGACTTGCTACAGTTCCTGTTCCGCTTAGGCTGTCGGCGTCATAAGAACATTTTATTTCTTTAAGGGTGCCTTCAGGGTCTTTAATAATTGAATCTGCTTTTATAATGTAAGCGTTTTTTAACCGAACTTCCTTTCCTAAAGTTAAACGGAAAAAGTTACTGTTTGCGTCTTCTTTAAAGTCTTCTCTTTCTATATATAGTTCTTTTGAAAAAGGCACTTCTCGATAACCAGCAGTTTCATCTTCAGGATTATTTTCAGCTTTTAAAAACTCTTCTTTTCCCTCAGGATAATTTGTAATAGTAAGTTTAATAGGATTTAGAACCGCCATGACACGAGGTGCTGTTTTATTTAAATCTTCTCGGATACAAAATTCTAACAAAGAAACATCAATAACGTTTTCCCTTTTAGCAACCCCTACAGCTTCAATAAACTTTTTAATAGCATTTGGTGTGTAGCCCCTTCTTCTTAAGCCAGAAATAGTTGGCATTCTTGGATCGTCCCAACCAGTAACAATTTTTTCGTTTACCAACTGTAATAACTTGCGCTTACTCATAACGGTATAACTTAGATTTAAGCGTGCAAATTCTCGTTGTTTAGGCGCTAACGGAAGCTGATTAAAATTATCACTGTAAACCTCATCTCTAAACCAATTATAGAGCTTTCTGTGAGGTTTAAACTCTAAAGAACATAAAGAATGTGAAATTTGTTCGATGTAATCGCTTTCGCCGTGCGTCCAATCGTACATTGGGTAAATACACCAATCGTTACCTGTTCGGTGATGTGCTTTTTTTAAAATTCGGTACATTATTGGATCTCGCATTAACATGTTTGGGTCTTCCATGTCAATCTTAGCCCGCAACACATGAGTTCCTTCTTTAAATTCACCGTTTTTCATTTTAATGAATAAATCTAAATTTTCTTCGATAGATCTTGTTCTGTAAGGACTATTAGTACCTAACTGTGTTGGAGATCCTTTTTGTAGTCTCATGTCATCACTCGATTGAGAATCTATATAAGCCAATCCTTTTTTAATGAAACTAATTGCCCAATTGTATAAAGTTTGAAAATAGTCGGATGAATATACTTCTTGATCCCAC
>JAAEPP010000530.1 GCA_024232495.1 Flavobacteriaceae bacterium | reverse complement strand
AGAAATTTTTCAAAATAAGACCATACGCCCAGTTGCCTTACTTCAAAATGATATATTGGTAGAGGTATTTAAGCATTATATAAAAAAGCATAAAAATGTTTTTTATGATTTATCAGTCGAAAAGCGTATTGATTACATTGAAAATGCCATTCACAAAGACATGAAATTTAGAAATTCATTAAAAGGAATTATGATAGGTCAATTCACGATTGCAGAACACCAAGATTATGTTTCAAATTCATCTGCTTTAAACAAACGTATGATGCAAATTGTAAAAGAAAGGCTTAAAAGCAACATCCAATTGTTAGAGCTTAACTATGCTTTTAATTAAAGTAAAGAAACACCATTTAAATCAGTAGTTAGTACTTCACTCATATAGTTAAAATAAGGTCTTAATAAGCGATAGTAGGTCATTAATTTTTCTTCAAAGTCTTCAGAAAGGACCTCTTCATCGGTAAATTTATGGACAACAAAATAGCTTTTTAATTTAATTAAATCAATATTTACGTCTTCCCTACTAAAATTTCTAGGAGCTGTTTTCAGTCTATAATCTTGGTTAAATCCACCAAAAGCTTTTTTAAAATCTTTGTGATTAATAATTTCTCTAATTTCAGAAGCATCTAATTCAAATTCTTTTCTAATTCTTAATAAATCTGCTGCCTCAGGCGAAAAAAAACCACCTGCCATTGCTGATTTACCAGGTTCTATTCTTAAATAATAGCCTCCTCTCCTATGCGCACCGGATCTGCTAAAACTCACACTTCGATGGATATTGTAGGGTGTTTTATTTTTGCTAAACCTTACATCTCTATTGATTCTAAATACTTTTACTTTAGAAATTTCATCATCGATATTCAGTTTATTCTCTACAGATTTATAAAAAGTTTTTAAAACTTTTTCATTAGCTAAATATTCTTTTTTATGAGTTGCCATCCATTCTCGATTGTTATTTTCTCTTAGAGCATTTAAAAATTCAAAATTAGATTTTAAAATTATGGCCATGAAGTTTTTTTTAAATATGGTAAAATTACGAAAGTCTCTAAATTAACAAAAATCAATTATTTGTTAATTATTCTTATTTATCCTAAATTGTTACTTTAAATAAAATCATCATATGACGACAACAAATAAACCTACTATTGGTTTTTGGATGATTGCAGTAATAGCGTTTATTTGGAACTTGATGGGCGCTTACATGTATATCATACAAAAATATAAAACAGAATCCTTTGAAAGTCAATACACATCAATGCAATTGGAGATGTTCTATAGTATGCCTGCATGGGCAACAGCAGCTTTTGCAATTGCTGTATTTGGAGGTGTTTTAGGTTCTGTTACTTTACTAATGAGAAGAAAAATTGCAACCTCAATTTATTTTTTATCGCTCATCGGGATTATCGTACATATGATATACAACATTTTTATAAGTGCTGCTATAGAGGTTTATGGTCCTGGAGCAATTGTTATGCCAATTATGGTTTTAGTTATAGGTCTTTTCTTATATACTTACAGTAGAAAATCCTCAATAAAAGGATGGTTAAATTAAAATAAGACTTAATTTACTACTGTCACACTAAATCATTTATACACCTAAAGTAAATTTTAAAAAAAGTTATGAAATTAGCACCAATCGATTGGATATTAATTATTGTTTTTTTTTCAATAGTTTTAGCAATAGGAATAATTGTTTCAAAGAAATCTGGTAAAAATACTTCAGAATATTTCCTTTCAAACAGAAGTTTACCCTGGTGGTTGTTAGGGTTTTCGATGGTTGCAACTACTTTTTCTACAGATACTCCAAATCTAGTTACAGATATTGTCAGAAATAATGGCGTATCTGGTAATTGGGTTTGGTGGGCTTTTCTTTTAACAGGATTACTTACTGTATTTGTTTATGCAAAACTGTGGAGAAAATCTGACGTACAAACCGATATGGAATTCTATGATCTTAGGTATGGCGGAAAACCTGCTCACTTTCTGCGAGCTTTTAGATCTATTTATCTTGGAGTTATATTTAATGTTATGGCAATGGCAGCTGTAACCTTAGCAGCCATAAAAATCGGACAAGTAATGTTAGGTCTAAATCCTATACAAACCGTTTTAATTGCTGGAACTATAACAGTAGTGTTTAGTACTCTGGGTGGCTTCAGAGGTGTAGTTTATACAGATTTTGTTTTGTTTTTTGTAGCAATCTTTGGGGCAGTTGGAGCCGCATATTTTCTTGTAAATCTTCCAGAAATAGGTGGGTTATCAAAATTAATTCAACATGAAAATGTAATAGGTAAACTTTCAATTTTTCCTAATTTTTCTGATACAGAGGCGTTAATTGGGATATTTATTATCCCTTTAGCTGTTCAATGGTGGAGTTCATGGTATCCAGGAGCAGAACCTGGTGGAGGTGGTTATATTGCGCAGAGAATGTTAGCTGCTAAAAATGAAAATCATGCCGTTGGAGCTACATTATTTTTCAATGTAATGCACTATGCACTTAGACCTTGGCCATGGATATTAGTGGCGCTGGCTTCTTTGGTTTTATACCCTGATTTAGCCAGTTTACAAACGGCTTTTCCAAACGTTGAAGAAAGTAAATTAGGGCACGACTTAGCGTATTCTGCCATGTTAACCAAACTACCGTCAGGTCTTCTTGGTCTGGTACTGGCTTCTCTTGGTGCAGCTTATATGTCTACAATTTCAACCCACTTAAATTGGGGTTCATCTTATATTGTAAATGATTTTTATAAACAAAAAATCAATAGAAATGCTTCTGAAAAACAACTGGTAAATGTCGGGAGACTTTCCACTATTTTTCTAATGGCTTTTAGTGCACTTTTTGCTTTGTTTTTAACTAACGCTTTACAATTATTTGACATAATATTAATGTTTGGAGCAGGAACTGGCTTAATATTTATACTGCGTTGGTTTTGGTGGAGAATTAATGCTTGGAGTGAAATATCTGCAATGTTTGCTTCCGGTTTGATATCGATACTTTTAAATTTTACATCCTTAAGTACTTTGCTTTTTGATCATCAAACAAATAACGAAATATTTGTAGAAGGCATATTTCCAGCATGGTCAAAATTCCCAATAGTAGTTCTAATTACATCTATAGTTTGGGTGACTGTTACTTTTTTAACAAAACCCGAAACAGATGAAACACTAAGAAGATTTTATAAAAAAACGACTCCAGGGGGTCCAGGCTGGGCTAGGATATTAAATACTTTCCCAGATACATCATTTATAGAGAACGAAAATAAAAAAAAATGGACTGTTCCATCAGGAATACTAGCGATGATACTTGGATGCTTTATGGTTTATGGGGCTATGTTTGCAACAGGGAATTTTTTATATGGAAATTATAAATTAGCTTCAGGTCTATTACTACTGGTTATTTTTTCCGTGTTTTTATTAATTAAACTTTGGAAAAATAATAAAATATCCACCCGATAATAACAAATTCTGAATAAAAAAATAAAAGCCACTGAAGTGGCTTTTATTTTTTACAAACTAATATTGGATCATTAAAATTAGTTATTTCCAAGAATTAGTGGCATTCCACTATCTCCGGATCCAATTACTATTACTTTTGAGTTTGGAGATTCCGATAACTTAATCGTAGCGTCAATTCCTTTGTCTTGAAGAATTTTAGCTGTTAATGATGCACTTAATATTTTATTTGCATCAGCCTTACCCTGAGCTTCAATTCGAACTTTTTCAGCTTCTTTAGCAGCAGTTACTAATCTAAACTCATATTCTAAAGATTCTTGTTCTTGCTTTAATTTACGTTCAATTGCATCTTTTATAGTTGGTGGTAAAGTAACATCTCTTACCAACACTTCATTTAGCTGAACATACTGTTTGTCAAGAATTTTCTTGGTTTCTTCGAAAATTTCTACTTGAATAGCATCACGTTTAGTTGAATACAAATCATCTGGCGTATATCTTCCAATAACACTCCTTGCTGCACTTCGAATTGCTGGTTGAATTACACGCTGTAAATAACCTTTACCAAGAGATTGATGAAGGTTCCCTAATTCATTATAAACAGGTTCATACCAAGCGGAGGCATCAATCTGAATTTCTAGTCCATTTGAAGATAATACTTTCATTTTTTCAAACAATTCTTGTTGACGAACTTCGTAAACAAATACTTTATTCCAAGGAGCTACAATATGAAAACCTTCTCCCATAGGTGGTTCATCAGTGACTACACCGTCACCAAATGTTTTAAACAATACCCCTGCTTCTCCAGAGTCAATCGTAATTGCTGATTTTGAAATCAAAACTATTACTAGGGTGAATAATACAATTACAGGTATTCCAATTTTTGGTAATTTTTCCATCTATTTATAAATATATTAGTTAATATTAATTAGTTAGGTTAATCCGTTATATTTTCTCATCAACCATTCCAAAGACAAAGATATAATTATTAGCATCAATATGTATTTGAATTCAATCAAAGGTTTTATAATTTCTGATTTTTTTTGAATTTGTTTAAAACTATCATTATTAGCTAAATCCTCTAAAACCTTATAGGAATCTGACAAAAAGGAGATATCTCCATTTGTATTAGTAGCTAATCGTGTTAGTTTTGTTACATCTGCATTTAAAAATTGTTGCTCAATATGATAATCAAAAATTGTAAAAGTTCCTGTTCTAGTTAATTTTACGTCATCCTCTAGAATCACACTAAAAGAATAATCGCCAGCATCCATAGTACTTAAATCGATTTCGTAATAATTTTCTTTTAGTATTAAGGGGCTAATAAATGATTCTTTCGTTTCAATATTTTTAATCGTAATTGAAATATTTGCATTTGGGTTAAAAACAAAGTTTTTATCAAAAAATTGAGCTGAAATTTTTATTGAATTATTATTATAATAAATATTTTTAAAATTTAATTCTAGTCTACTTCTTTTTTTATTACTGGCTAAATATTGAATGATATTTCCCATAAATAGATCAAACTTTCTATGGTCTTGTGATTCTATAAATGATTGTGCTCTCCATTTCCACAACCCTTCACCATCCCATATCGCTTCCCGACGAAGATTTGATTCAATAATTGCTAATAATGGAGACCCCGTACGATAACCATTGATATATTGGTCAAGTAAAGATTCACTTTTATTTAAAATTGTTAACGTCCCAAAAAATGTATTTAGAGGTCTAAAATCTAAAAAACCAATATCCTCAGTTAAAAAATAACTAAAATTTGCGTTTAAATCTCCTACCGAAAGTTCTTTCTGATTGGTAATTTCTTTAGTGAAATTTATTTGATTGCTATTTAAAAAACTCCAATCGGTCTGGAGACCAGTGAAAGTAAAAGTATTTTTATTTAATTTTTTAATTTCCTGGAATAATGCTGAAAAATTTCTGTTGGGTTGATAAAGAACAATTAATTGAGAATCTATTAAATTTTTTAAGGCTTCATCAGGAGTATTTATAGTTACGATTCGCTGTTCATTACTTTCTATTGATTTTTTTATGACACCAACATCTGGATGTTTTATATCACTTACTAAGAGTATATTTGTAGACTGATCAATGACTTCAACAGCAAACTCTTTAGTGTTATTTTGAGTGTTTTTTTCATTAGTTAATGGATAAATTTGAGCAGAATATTTTTGCAAACCAATTTCAGAAGAAGGTAAGATAACTTGTATAATTTTTGCATTATCGGTTTCAGAAAAAGTTAAACTTTGACGATGTACTAGAGTACTTCCCCTTTTTATTTCTAGATTGGATTTTACCGGTGAAGTGCCCTGGTAAACAATAGTTAATTCGACAGGAAATTGATTTTTTAAGAATGTATATCGATTGGAAAAAATTGACTCTATTTTTAAATCTGAATACTTTATTGAATCACCAACTATAATTGGATAGATAGGATTCTTAAATTGTGAGGCGATGTATTCATAATCACTACCCAGAGTTTGATTTCCATCAGTGACAAACAGTGTTGGGGCTATTTCCTGTTTATAAATAGAATTTGTTAAATTTAAAGCATCGTATATATTGGTTGTTTTTTCATCAAATATTAATGAATCCATTAACTTTAATTCGGTGCCGAATGTATAATATTCAACATCAAATTTATCGTTTAGTATTCTGTTTTCGCTTATTGTTTTAATTAAAGCAATAACTTTATTGCCTTGATTAAATTCATTTATAGATTCAGAATTATCTATTAATACAGGAAGACTAGGTTTTACTGAAAAATAACTATTTGTCTTAAATTTTGGATTAATTAATAGAATGAAGAATGAAAAAAAAGTTATAAACCGTAAGCTTCCATATATCCATTTAGCCTTGGTGGTGAATTTTGTTTTATAGGCATACTGGTATGTCGCCAAGATAACGGAAACTAAAAAAGTAAAAAAAATAAATAATAGCGTCTGTATGGTCATTTACTGTCTGTTAATAAGGAACCAATACTAAGATAGATAGAATATTAACTTAAGTTAACATACCGCCATCTACGTTTAATACCTGCCCAGTTAAATAAGAAGACATATCACTTCCTAAAAAAACACAGGTATTTGCAATTTCCTCAGGAGTACCTCCGCGTTTTAAAGGAATCGCTTCAAAATATTGTTTAATAGTTTCTTCACCTAATTCTTCAGTCATTTCAGTAACAATAAACCCTGGAGCTATAGCATTACTTCTTATATTTCTAGATCCTAATTCAATAGCCATTGATTTTGTAAAGCCTATAATTCCGGCCTTAGAAGCCGCATAATTACTTTGTCCTGCATTTCCTTTAACTCCAATAACTGAACTCATATTTATAATGGATCCTTTACGTTGTTTTAACATGGTTCGCTGTACAGCCTTAGTCATATTAAAAACAGATTTTAAATTTACTTGAATTACTCGGTCGAAATCTTCTTCGCTCATTCGCATAAGTAGATTATCTTTTGTAATTCCAGCATTATTTACAAGAATATCAATTGAGCCGAATTCCTCTAAAACTGAAGCCGCGAGTAGTTGTGCTTCTTCAAAATTTGAAGCATCACTCTTATAACTTTTAACCTTTACATTTTTAGATGATAATTTATTTTCAATAGCCTTTGCAGCATCTGAGGATGAACTATAAGTGAAAGCAACATTAGCTCCTTGTTTAACAAAAATTTCAACAATTGCCTTTCCTATACCTCTACTTCCTCCAGTAATGATTGCAGTTTTACCTTCTAATAAGTTCATCATAATGTTGTTTTAATAAATATCAATATATAGTTTGTTCGCTAAAACGAAATAGTAAAATTTAACCTAATATTTCTTTTACCTTTAATCCAATTTCAGCGGGAGAATCTACCACATGGATACCATGTGCTCTCATAATTTTCTTTTTTGCTTGAGCTGTATCATCACTTCCTCCAACAATTGCTCCGGCGTGCCCCATGGTTCTTCCTGCAGGTGCAGTTTCGCCAGCTATAAAACCAACAACTGGTTTTTTACTACCACTTTCTTTGTACCATTTGGCAGCATCTGCCTCTAAATTTCCTCCAATTTCACCAATCATTACTACACAATTAGTTTCATCATCATTAATTAACATTTCTACTGCGTCTTTAGTCGTTGTTCCAATAATTGGATCGCCTCCTATTCCAATAGCGGTTGATATACCAAACCCTTGTTTTACAACTTGATCAGCTGCTTCATAAGTTAGTGTACCAGATTTTGAAACCACCCCAACATTCCCTTTTTTAAATACAAAACCAGGCATAATACCTACCTTAGCTTCCTCTGGTGTAATAACACCTGGACAGTTTGGGCCAATCAGTCTGCAATTTTTGTTTTTTATATAATCGGAGGCCTTAATCATATCGGCTACTGGTATTCCTTCCGTAATAGTAATAATTACTTTTATACCAGCTTCCGCTGCTTCCATAATTGCATCTGCAGCAAAAGCAGGAGGAACAAAAATAATAGAGGTATCAGCTCCAACTTTCTCAACAGCTTCTAAAACAGTATTAAAAACTGGTTTTTCTAAATGAATTTGACCTCCTTTACCAGGGGTAACACCACCGACAATATTGGTACCATAATCTATCATTTGCCCTGCATGAAAAGTTCCTTCTCCACCAGTGAAACCTTGAACTATAATTTTTGAACCTTTATTTACTAAAACACTCATTTATATGTAATATTAATTGATTTTTTCTAGGCGCAAATATAGGCTATTTGTAAAAATTCTAGAGGCTTTTATACTTTAACTTTGTGATACGATTCTGTAGTGTCGTCTTGATCGGTAACTGGCTGACTTATAAGGTGACCCCTGTACATTTTTTGATCTTTTATTTCCCAAATACCAATAAAATGGGAAATACCTAATTCTTCTTCAGGGTTTTCAATTGTTCTAACATAATGTTTATAGCGTATGGTAACGTGATTACCATCATTTAATACATGACTTATCTCTATTCGTAAATCCTCATAGGTTCTCCTAATCTCCGAAAAAAAAGCAATAAGATCGTCATAATTCATTATGGATAAACCATCGGCGCTATTCCATATCAAAACTAATTCTTCGTGAAAGTAGTTTTTAAAGTCTAATTCAGCATTAATAATATTTGCTTGATGAAATTCTTTAACTATTTGTTTTGGGGATTTACTCATTTAATTTTTTCTAATTTTTCTAATATTTCTGGAATTAATTTAATGGATGCAATTTCCTTATATTTTTTTCTAAAATCATCAGCAGGCGTTCCAAAATAAGATTTATGTCCCTCTAAAGATTTACTAACTCCACTTTGTGCAGAAATAACTGCTTTCTCACCTATAGTTATACCACTGGTGACACCTACTTGCCCCCATATAGTTACAAAATCTTCGATAATAACACAGCCAGATATCCCTACCTGAGAAGCTATTAAACACCTTTTTCCTAGGACAGTGTCGTGACCTATATGAACTTGATTGTCAATTTTAGACCCTTCGCCAACAACGGTAGAAGCGGTAACACCTCTGTCAATTGTACATAAGGCACCAATCTCAACATTGTTATTGATAAGCACATTACCTCCACTAACTAATTTATCATACTTTTCTGGCCTATTTTTATAATAAAAAGCATCAGCTCCTAATATTGTACCACTATGTATAATTACGTTATCGCCAACGACTGTATGATCATAGAGACACACATTTGAATGAATTAAGCAATTTTTACCAATTTTCACATTATTTCCAACAAATACATTGGGTTGTATGATTGTATTTTCTCCTATTTCTGAAGTAGGAGAAATTACCGCTGTAGCAGCTATAAATGGATTAAAGTGATGTATTAGTTTATTAAAATCTCTAAAAGGATCCTCTGAAATTAACAATGCTTTTCCAGGCGGGCAATTAACTTCTTTATTTATTAAGATAATACTAGCTTTAGATTCAAGAGCTTTGTCATAATATTTTGGGTGATCAACAAAAACAATATCGCCTTTTTCAACTACATGAATTTCATTCATACCTAGCACAGGAAAATCAGCATTTCCAATAAAATTACATTCTAAGAGATTTGCAATTTTTGATAAGCTTTGTCCTGACGTAAATTTCATGATTTTAGTATTTAATCCTTAATACGCTCTTGGTAGTTACCTTTGTCTGTATCGATTCTGATTTTATCACCTTCATTAATAAATAATGGTACATTTATTTTCGCACCCGTTTCTACAATAGCTGGTTTAGTAGCATTTGTAGCTGTATTTCCTTTTACTCCAGGTTCAGTACTAGTCACTTCTAATATTACATGGGCAGGCAAATCTACAGAAAGCGGCATACTATCTTCGGTATTGATTTGAATAGTAACCGTTTCTCCTTCTTTCATCAATTCGGGTGTATCCAAGGAGTCTTTTTCTAGTTGAATTTGAGAATAATCTTCATTGTTCATAAAATGGTAGGTATCGCCATCATTGTATAAATATTGAAATTTGTGTGTTTCAACTCTTATATCTTCTATTTTATGACCAGCAGAGAAGGTATT
Source organism: Flavobacteriaceae bacterium (assembly GCA_024232495.1). Taxonomy (GTDB): domain Bacteria; phylum Bacteroidota; class Bacteroidia; order Flavobacteriales; family Flavobacteriaceae; genus Marifrigoribacter. Next base: position 27,166 of record JAAEPP010000530.1, on the reverse strand, counting down.
GTCTATAACTTTTCCGGACGTTACACTTTTTAGTTTTGTTCTCACAAATGCAGGGCCTTTTCCAGGTTTTACATGTAAAAACTCAATAATTTTATAAATATCGTGATTGTATTTAATACACAACCCTTTTCTTATGTCTGAAGTACTTGCCATAATTTTTTTTTATTAATTAGAAAAATAACCTTTCATTATTCCCCGCTTAGAATTTTTTATAAATTGTAATATTTCGTCTCTTTCGTTAGTTGCTTCCATTTCAGCTTCAATTAACCTAGCTGCTTGGGTGTTATTAAAGCTTTTTTGATATAATATTCTATATATATTTTGGATTTCTCTTATTTTTTCAGATTTAAAACCTCTTCTTCGCAATCCAATGGAATTTATACCTACGTAAGACATTGGTTCCCTGGCTCCTTTAACAAAAGGTGGTACGTCTTTTCTTACTAGCGAACCACCAGTAATAAATGCATGTTGGCCAATAGTACAAAATTGATGAACGGCAGTCATACCAGCTAAAATTACATGATTTCCTACGGTTACGTGACCAGCTAAAGTACTATTGTTTGAAAAGATACAATTATCACCCACAACACAATCGTGTGCGATATGACAATAAGCCATAATTAAACAATTTTTTCCGACGACGGTTTTACCTTTATCTACCGTTCCTCGATTAATGGTAACATACTCTCGTAATGTTGTGTTATCACCAATTTCGACAATAGTTTCTTCGTCTTGAAATTTTAAATCTTGAGGGACTGCAGAGATAACTGAACCAGGAAAAATATTACAGTTTTTACCTATTCGGGCCCCTTCCATAATAGTTACATTGGATCCAATCCAGGTGCCCTCTCCAATTACAACATTATTATGTATCGTTGTAAAAGGTTCAATAACTACATTTTTAGCAATTTTTGCGCCCGGATGAACGTAAGCTAGTGGTTGATTCATTTATAAGTTTTTAGTTTTTACAATTTGAGCCATTAATTCAGCCTCAGTGACTAATACACCATTTACATATGCCTTTCCTGTCATTGTACAGATTCCCCTCCTAATTGGTTCATCTAAAGTAAGATCAAAAATTAATGTATCGCCTGGATTTACTTGCTTTTTAAACTTAACATTATTTATTTTTAAAAAATAGGTAAGATAATTTTCAGGGTCTGGAACTTTACTTAAAGCTAAAATCCCTCCTGCCTGAGCCATAGCCTCTACAATTAATACTCCTGGCATAACGGGTGCTCCTGGAAAATGACCTTCAAAAAAAGGTTCATTCATAGTAACATTTTTTAACCCAACAACGCGAGTTTCTGTCAAGTCCAATATTTTATCTACAAATAAAAAGGGAGGTCTATGAGGCAAAACTTCCATAATAGCATTGATATCTTTGACTGGCTCTTTTTGTAAATCAAAAACTGGAACTTTATTTCTTTTTTCTAATTTGATAATTTTAGATAATTTTTTTGCAAACTGTGTATTTACAAAATGTCCAGGCTTATTAGCAATTACCTTACCTCTTATTCGAGTCCCTACCAATGCTAAATCCCCTATAACATCAAGAAGTTTATGTCTTGCAGCTTCATTGGGATGGTGTAAATTCAAATTATCTAGAATACCATTTGGTTTTACAGAGATATTATCTTTTCCAAAAGCAACACGCAACTTATCCATCGTTTCAGGCGACAATTCTTTGTCTACATAAACAATAGCATTATTTAAATCTCCACCTTTTATCAAACCATTATCTAAAAGCATTTCTATTTCATGTAAAAAACTAAAAGTTCTGGAATCTGATATTTCAGATTTAAATTCAGAGATATCATCAATTGATGCATTTTGCGTACCTAATATGTTAGTACCAAAATCTACCATCGTTGTTAATTGGTAATTATCAGAGGGCATAACTATTATTTCGCTACCTGTTTTCTCATCCTTGTAGGTTATAATATCTTTAACTACATATTCTTCAACAAAAGCTTCTTGTTCTCTAAATCCTGCTAATTCGAGTTTCTCAATGAAAAATTTAGATGATCCGTCCATAATCGGTGGTTCGGAAGCGTCTAGCTCAATAATACAATTATCAATACCTAATCCAACTAACGCAGCTAACACGTGCTCTGAAGTGTTAATAGTGACACCGTGTTTTTCAAGATTTGTACCTCTTTGAGTAGTAACTACGTAATTTGCATCTGCTTCTATTAGTGGTTTCCCTTCTAAATCTACACGAATAAACGAATAACCATAATTTTCTGGAGCAGGTTTAAAGGTCATTGTTACAGATTTTCCAGTATGTAAACCTACACCAGAAAGAGAAACTTCTTTAGCTATTGTTTTTTGTTTGATATCTAGACTAGTCATTGGTAATAGTTTTCTCTAATATATTTATTCTATTCATAGTTTTTGGTAAATTTTTAAAATAAACATAACTCTTGTTATAATCACTATAAGGTAAAGCTGGTGAGCCTTGTAATATCTCGTTATCTTTCACGCTTCTACCTATACCACTTTGTGCTTGAATTTTTACATTATTCCCTATAGTAATATGTCCAACAATCCCAACTTGCCCACCTATCATACAATTTTCACCGATTTTTGTTGAACCAGCTATTCCGGTTTGTGCAGCAATAACAGTATTTTTTCCAATTTCTACATTGTGTGCAATTTGTATATGATTATCAAGTTTAACACCTTTTCTTATAATAGTAGAACCCAAAGTAGCTCTATCAATTGAGGTCGCAGCACCAACATCAACATTATCTTCAATTATAACATTCCCGGTTTGTGGCACCTTTATAAACTCACCTTTTTCATTTGGTGCAAATCCAAATCCATCAGCTCCTAAAATAGCACTACTATGAATTACGCAATTATCTCCAATTATGGTATCAGAGTATATTTTAGCTCCAGAAAATAATATTACATTGTCTCCAATGGTTACATTATCACCGATATAAACATTAGGATAAATTTTTGTGTTATTTCCAATCTTAATATTTTCTCCTAAATATGCAAAAGCTCCTATATAGATATTTTCACCATATATTGCACTTTTTGATATAAAAACAGGATTTTCGATTCCTGTTTTATTCATTTTTACTTGATTGTAATATTCCAATAGTTTTGAAAAAGATTTATAAGCGTCTTCGACTCTTATCAAAGTACTATTGATTTCTTTTTCAGCCTTGAAAATCTTATTGACAATAACTATTGAGGCCTTGGTAGTATATATGAACTGTGTGTATTTTGGATTTGCAAGAAAACTTAAGCTTTCTGGCCCTCCTTCTTCAATTTTCGAAAGTTTAGAAACTTCAATTTCAGGGTTCCCTTCAACTTCACCTTCTAAAATAACTGCGATTTGCGCTGCTGTAAATTTCAAAATAATGGTTTTATAAAATATTCATTTAATGCAAAAGTAAAAAAAAAGGTTTAGTTATTTGTTTTTGGGTAGCACATATAATTCTTAACCACTTTTTTTGATAACGCTTTTAGGTTAAAATGATCACTAGCATTTGCAACATCTATAGTTTTTCCTTGCTTAGTGTATAAATCGATGGTCTCTTTTTTCATACTATAGGCTTGATTGGTAATTTGCCCTTTAAATACAAAATAAGAGGCTTCCTCATCGGTAATTGAATATCGAGCCATTAATTTTTGCTTGGATTCGCTTAAATATTCTCTATCAAATTCTTCTATTTGAATTTCAATTTTAAGTAATTCTCTATTTAATAACATCTTAGATATGTTACTCAACACAAAATCATCTTCGTATTGCCAAGATTTCATTGCAGAAATTATATCATTATCATCTAAATTAGCAAATTCATCGAGAATTTCGCTGTTAATAGATTTTTTAGTAATCGAACAATTTAGAAAAAAACTTAAATGCTTACTAGCATTAATATCCACTCCGTTAGTTACCAAATATTTTGCTCTCTTTAAGAGTCTAGTCAATAATTGTTCAGCAACTAAACTTGTCTTGTGTAAGTATACTTGCCAATACATCAATCTTCGGGCAATAATAAATTTTTCAACAGAGTAAATACCTTTTTCTTCAACCACTAGTTTATCCGATACTACATTTAACATACTTATTAATCGTTCCGAATTAATTGAACCTTCTGAAACTCCAGTGTAGAAACTATCACGCTTTAAATAATCCAGACGATCCATATCTAATTGTCCTGAAATTAATTGATAAAAAAAGTTTCTATGGTAGTTATCACTGAAAATTTGAATTGCCAATGTTAATCTGTTGTTAAATTCTTTATTAAGTTCAGACATAAACAACAATGAAATAGACTCATGATCTATCCCCTCGACAATACTATGCTCCATAGCGTGAGAAAAAGGGCCGTGACCAATATCGTGAAGTAATATGGCTATATACAAGGCTTCGGATTCTTCAGTAGAAATTTTTACACCTTTAAATATAAGGGTTTGAACCGCTTTTTGCATTAAATGCATCGCTCCAATAGCGTGCTGAAATCGAGTGTGATGAGCTCCCGGATAAACCAAATATGACATTCCCATCTGAGAAATTCTCCTCAACCTTTGAAAATACCGATGCTCTATAAGTTCAAAAATGATTGAACTTGGTATGGTAATAAAACCATAAATTGGATCGTTAATAATTTTAAGCTTGTTCTGGGAATTCAAAATTTATCTTTTTTGATTTTTAATATGACATTAAAGAATGACAGAATTATTTTTGTATTTAAGAATAAAGTCTTTAATTTAAAAACAAATATACATATATGAGTGAAATAAAAGTACTTTGGGTCGATGATGAAATAGAATTATTAAAGCCACATATCATTTTTCTTGAAAAAAGAAATTATAACGTTACAAAAGCTTTGAGTGGAACTGAAGCTCTCGAAGAAATAAAAAAACAGAATTTTGATATTGTATTTCTTGACGAAAATATGCCAGGCCTTACTGGAATTGAAACTTTGGCAGAAATAAAAGAATATCAAGCAAATCTTCCTGTAGTAATGATAACTAAGAGTGAAGAGGAATATATTATGGAAGAAGCTATTGGATCTAAAATTGCTGATTACCTCATAAAACCTGTCAATCCTAACCAAATATTATTAAGCTTAAAAAAGAATCTTGACCTCACGAGACTTGTTTCTGAAAAAACGACCTCTTCATATCAGCAAGAATTTAGAAAAATTGCTACTGACTTGTCAATGATTAACAGCCATGAAGAATGGATTGAAATGTACCAAAAACTTGTTTATTGGGAATTAGAACTTGAAAATATTGACGATTCTGGAATGTTTGAGATTTTAGAGTCTCAAAAGAACGAGGCTAACATTCAGTTTTGTAAGTTTATCGATAAAAATTACCCTCATTGGTTTAATTCGGAGGAAGGCAATCCAACGCTATCACATACCTTATTTAAACATAAAGTTTTACCCGTAATTGAAAAACAAAAAACACTATTTGTAGTAATCGATAATTTAAGATATGATCAATGGAAAGCTTTTGAACCTTTCTTAAATAGCAGTTTTAAAAAAGATACTGAAGAACTCTATTACAGTATTTTACCAACTGCAACTCAGTATGCAAGAAATTCTATATTTTCTGGTTTAATGCCAAGTGAAATGGAAAAATCACATCCTAATTTTTGGTTAAATGATACCGATGAAGGTGGTAAAAATATGTTTGAAAAAGATTTTTTAGAAGCTCAACTAAAAAGATTAGGAAAAACCCTTAATTGGAGTTATCATAAAATATCAAGTTTAAGACAAGGAAAAAAATTATCTGATAATTTTAGATCCTATAAAAATAATGAGTTGATTGCAGTAGTTTATAATTTCGTAGACATGCTTTCTCACTCCAAGACTGAGATGGAGGTCATAAAAGAATTAGCTTCTACTGATAAATCCTACAGATCTTTGACTCAAAGCTGGTTTAAAAACTCTCCATTATTAGATATTATTCAACAAGCATCGTCTTTAGGATTTAAATTAATAATTACAACAGATCATGGAACTATTAATGTAAAATATCCGACCAAAGTTATTGGAGATAAAAATATAAGTTCCAACTTAAGATATAAAACAGGAAAAAGTCTTTCTTATGAAGAAAAAGATGTTTTAGTTTCAAAAGATCCAAAAAAAATTCACTTACCGGCAATTAACATGAGTAGTTCTTTCATATTTGCAAAAAGTGATATGTTTTTCGCATATCCCAATCGGTATAATCATTTTGTAAGCTACTATAAAAACACCTATCAGCACGGTGGCGTATCTATGGAGGAAGTTATGATTCCTTTTATCGTTTTAGATCCTAAATAGATATGCTTTTTAAAGCTAAATATTTTGATATCAATCGGTAATAATTTGTATTTTTGGAGCAAACTTCCAGATGGAATTCAATTTTAATTTACAAGACCTTAACTTTGTTGCTAAGGAAATATTGCGAAATGTTCCAAATAAAACCTTACTATTTTATGGAACTATGGGAGTAGGAAAAACTACCTTAATAAAAGAATTATCTAAACAATTAGGAGTTACAGATGTTATCAATAGTCCAACTTTTTCATTGGTCAATGAGTATGAAATTTTAAAAGACAAAATATATCATTTTGATTTTTATAGAATAAAATCCGAAGAAGAAGCGCTAGATATTGGTATTGAAGATTATTTTTTTTCGGGACATTGGAATTTGATAGAATGGCCTGAAAACATCAGCAATCTTCTACCACCAAATAGTACAAAAATTGAAATGAATAAAAATCAAAATGGTACTAGAACTTTAAACATAGTATTTTAAAATAATTTTATTTACGTAACTTAGTCCATATATACTAAATAATGTCTAATATCAAATCTCCATTTACCAAAGAACAACTTCTTCCCCAGGAAGAAACACTAGAGATTGTAAAGCAAAAAGGTGAACTTTACATTGGATTACCCAAAGAAACTCATTTTCAAGAAAAAAGAATTTGTTTAACTCCAGATGCCATTGCCGCCATAGTTGCTAATGATCATCGAGTTTTAATTGAAAAGGGAGCTGGAGAAAAAGCTGGATTTTCAGATTCAGATTATAGTGAAGCTGGTGCTGAGCTCACTGACGATAAAAATAAAGTTTTTGGTTGTCCAATCATCCTGAAGGTGGAACCTCCTTCATTAGATGAAATAGAGCTAATTAATCCCAAAACAATTTTAATAACGGCGCTTCAATTAAAAACACGTGATAAAGTATATTTTGAAGCATTAGCAAAAAAGAAATTAACAGCACTGGCCTTTGAATTTATAAAAGATGAAGCTCATAGTTATCCTGCAGTTAAAGCATTAAGCGAAATTGCTGGCACCGCATCGGTATTAATCGCCTCTGAGTTAATGGCCAATAACGAATTAAGCAACGGAATGCTTTTTGGTAATATAAGTGGTGTTCCTCCTGCTGAAGTTGTTGTTATTGGGGCAGGTACAGTTGGTGAATACGCAACAAGATCTGCACTTGGTTTAGGTGCCAATGTTAAAGTATTTGATACCTCAATTACGAGATTAAGAAATCTTCAAGTTAAAGTTGGAAGGCCTTTGTACACCTCTACTTTACAACCTAAATACCTTATGAAAGCTTTAAGGCGATGTGATGTAGCTATTGGAGCTTTAAAAGGAACGAATAGAGCTCCAGTAGTAGTAACCGAAGATATGGTAGAAAAAATGAAAAATGGTGCCGTTATTATTGACGTAAGTATCGATATGGGAGGCTGTTTTGAAACTACTGAAATTACGAGTCATGATCAACCTACTAAAATCAAGCATGGGGTTATCCATTACGGTGTCCCTAATATTCCTGCCAGATATCCTAAAACTGCATCAATTTCCATCAGTAACATCTTTACTCCTTATCTTTTAAATATGGCTGAATCTGGTGGTTTAGAAAATGCGATTAGGTTTGATTCAGGTTTAAAAAATGGATTGTATTTTTACCGTGGAATTTTAACAAATAAAGCAGTAGCTGATTGGTTTGGCTTACCCTACAGCGATCTAAATATTCTATTGTTTTAAAAATCAAACAATTTCATACAAACTATTAACTAAATAACTAATGAGTATTTTAAAAAGATTTGCATTTTATTTTGGGGGCTTTGCAATCGGAATTGTTTTATTATTCTTTTTTATTGGCGGTAGTGGAGCATCGTGTGAATTTGATTATAGTCCAAATGCTAGAGTATTAAAAAATATTCGAAATAAAGAACGGACACTAAGTTTAAAGAGCATAACTACTCTCAGGGAATATCAACTAGACACCTCTTTTATTTCTTTGGCTCTTACAGAGGGTAATGTGTTATTCTCAAAAAGCAATACCTCTTTAGATTCCTGCAAAATATATCAGATAGAATTCCCGACAGCAATTGAATCAAAAACTAAATTGATACATCTAACAATTGAAAATTGTAATAAAATAGCAATTGTACAAGAAATTGAAATCAAGAAATAAGCTACAACTTTCTTCTTTGTTTTTCCTTTTTTATAAGTGAAAGTTCTCTGCTTGTTTGACCTGCAACTGAAGTATTTTCCTCAGCCCTCCTAATTAAATAAGGCATCACATCCTTGACTGGACCGAAAGGAATATATTTTGCAACACCATAGCCTAATTTAGCTAAATTAAATGTAATATGATCACTCATACCATAAAGTTGACCGAACCAAACTCTTGAGTCGTTTTTAGCAATTTTTTTTTCTTTCATTTGATGGATAGCTAAATAAGTACTTTCTTCATTATGAGTTCCAATGAATAATTCTATTTCACTTAAGTTATTTAAGATATAATTTAAAACTTCGTTAAAACAAGTATCAGTAGCTTCTTTTGTTTCGCAAATTGGTGATTTATAGCCCATGGCTTCAGCTCTTTCATTTTCCTTTTCAAGATAAGCTCCCCTTACTATTTTATATCCTAATTTATATCCATTGGCTAGAGCTTTCTTGTGTTCTGCTTTTAAGTAATCTAATCGATCCCAGCGATAACACTGTAAAGTATTAAAAACGACTACCTTTTTCTGGTTGTATTTCGCCATTAAACCTGTACAGAGTTCGTCTGCAGCTCTCTGCATCCAGGACTCTTCAGCATCTATTAAAAGTTTAATATTTGCTTGTGAAGCGCTATTACTTGCAACATCGAATCTTTTCTTTACTTGTGACCACTCAATATCTTCTTGATTAGATAATTCTATGTTTTCAGTAACCTTTTGAAATAATTCAAATCGTCCTAAACCAGAAGGTTTAAAGACAGAAAATGGCATAGCATTTTTAACTTTTGAAAAAGCCGTTAATTCAATAACTTTATTCAAAGTACTATTAAATTGTTCCTCTCCTTCCTTACCCTCAACTGAATAATCCAATACAGATTTAACTCCTAATTTTGAAAGGCTCTCAACTACAGGCATACAGTCATTTTCATTGATACCGCCACAAAAATGATCAAAAACAGTAGAACGGATTAAACCCTCTACAGGTAAGTGTGCATTCAAAGCAAATTTAGTTACCGCAGTACCAATTTTCACTAAGGGTTCATTAGCAATCATTTTGAATAAAAAGTAAGCACGCTCAAGCTGAGAGTCACTTTTTAATTTAAAAGCAACTTCGGTATTTTCAAAATTAGAATCGGTAGTCATTGTGATGAAGAAATATTAATTTGCTAAAAAACAGGTACTAAAATATGCGATTCAAAGGTAATAAATTTTAAACTTTTTTTTTGTTTTTAAAACTTATAATGAACAATATTTAAGCATTGAAATTGGATTTAATCAATTTATATATTTAGCTTTGAGGTTATAAAAATAACCTATCATTAAAATATGAGAGAAATTATTAAAAAAACAGGCTCGGTATATTTTAGTTCATCAAAATGGGATATCTTAAATACTAAGATTAATGATTTAAAATCATCTACCATCTTTATTCTAGTAGATGCAAATACCTTAAAATATTGTTTAGCTTTTATGCTAAATAAATTAGAGCTAAAGGACAATTATAAAGTACTTGAGATACCAGTAGGTGAGGTAAATAAAAATATAAAAACATGTGAATATTTGTGGAATCAATTATCTGAAAACAATGCCGATAGGCAAAGTCTATTGATCAATCTTGGCGGCGGAGTGGTAACTGATATAGGAGGTTTTGTGGCTTCCACCTTTATGAGAGGAATTCAATTTGTTAATATTCCAACCACCTTGTTAGCTATGGTAGACGCATCCATTGGAGGAAAAAATGGAGTTGATCTTGGAATTATAAAAAATCAAATAGGTGTTATTAACAATCCTGTTATGGTTCTAATCTGTAAAGAATTTTTAAATACCCTGCCAAAAAACCAACTTAAAGCTGGGTATGCCGAAGTTATCAAACATGGCATCATTGATTCTGAAAGTTATTGGGATAAAATTAAAATTTTTAACGAATTAAATATTGACGAAATGGATGCTATTATTTGGGAATCGGTGTTAGTCAAAAATAACATCATCACCACTGATCCATTTGAAAAAAACACAAGAAAAAAACTCAACTATGGGCATACACTAGGACATGCCATTGAGTCTTACAGTATCGGTAATCATTCTGTGCCTTCCTTACTTCATGGAGAAGCTATAGCAATTGGTATGGTACTAACTACCTACATTTCACATATTCAATGTGGTTTCCCAAAAGAAACGCTTACAGAAATAAGCAATTATATTTTCAATAAATTTAAAAAAATTGAATTTAATCAAGATGATATTAAACACATCATCAAATTATTAAAACACGACAAAAAGAAACACGATAACAAAGTTTTATTTGTTTTGTTAAATGATATCGGAAAACATCAACTAAACTGTGAAGTACCTCAAGATGTAATATTCGAGGCATTTGATTATTATAAAAATATAGATCAAAGTTAATTGGGGATGATTAGTCTTGATAATAGACAAACTATCAGTCCTATTGCTTTCGACATTAAAATTCCTTGAAAATAGAATGCATTAGTCGCTTTTTATCATTGATACTTTCTTCGAGGGATATCATGGTTTCAGTTCGAGTAACTCCCTCAATATCATCTAATTGATAAATAATATTTTTAGCTTGACTGGTATCTTTTGCTCTTATTTTACAGAAAATATTAAATCGGCCCGTTGTAACATGCGCTACAGTGACAAATGGAATCTCACTTATACGTTCTAATACAAATTGTGTCTGAGAGGTTTTGTTAAGAAATATTCCTACATAAGCAATGAAAGAATAGCCTAATTTCTTATAATCTAGCGTAAGAGAAGACCCAGTAATTAATTTAACATCTTCCATTTTTCTTACCCTAACATGAACTGTACCTGCCGAAATATTAAGCTTTTTAGCTATATCAGTAAAAGGCGTTCTAGTATTTTCAATTAACATGTCTAGAATCTTGTGGTCAGTATCGTCTAATTTAAATTTTGCCATTTTTTTTTATTGTAGAGCACAAATTTACTAACTAATACTAAAACTCAAAACAATTTTTATCGAAATATTTTAGTGATTCGTCTTTTTTGTTACTAATAACTGAAATTACTGAGCCGATTTCAATAATATTTTGAGAATTCACTAACACATTCGCTAAATCACCATCAATTTCTTTATGCCCAAACTTATTTTTAAGGTTTCCAATCTCTGTAAGAATTGGAATAAATTTTATTTCATTATGAACCAAAGACTCCTTAAATTGAATAGCTAATGAAGTTTTTTCGAGTTCATTACCAATTAAAACATTTCTTAAAATAAAATCATAATAATTTTTTTTATTTTCTGGGATTTTGAAGTAATCTTTATAGGATGCTACATTAATTTTGGAGTCAGTTAAACCAAATAAAGAAACAAAAGAATAAAACAAATATTTTCTTGTTACCTCTCTTAGGTAATCATTAGAAATATGACCTGCTTCAAATAAAATTACGGGTACCCCACTCAATTGAAAAAAGTCTCCAAAACAGTTGTGATTAAAAGTATCGTCATAACGACCAATTTTACCTTTTAAATAGCCCTCGAGATAGTTATTGATTTTTACAATCATCTTCATCGCTTTTTTTCTTGATGAAGTAATCGTTCGCTCACTGTTTGAAGAGGGAGACAAAAAGGAAATTGTAGCCGGCAAACCAGATTCTAAACCAAAAATAGAACGTTGTCCATGTAAATTGAGACACAAATCGGGTTGGATGGTTTTAAAAGCACTCATCAAAATAATACTCTCGGTTTGTGATAAATTTTGAGCATCTCGATTTAAATCGATACCATTCGCGTTTTTTCTTGTATATAAGCGCGCACCATCTGGATTTAAAATCGGTATGACGTAGAGAGTGAATTTCTTTTTAAAGCTTCTAATTTCACCCTTAAAATCATTCGCTTTGGATAAAAATTTAAAAAAATCAAATAATGCCTTGGTAGTTGTTGATTCGTTACCATGCATTTGGGACCAAGCAAAAACCTTAAAAGGTCCAGAACCAATTTCAACTAACGAAATTTCTTCTCCTAATTCTGAAACACCTAATTTCGATATGTTGAACTCTTTATTATAGATTTCATAAAGAGGTTTTAGGTGATCTAAATTGAGATACCTACCACTCAAATTTGATTCAAAACCACCAGAAAACCAATCTTCAATTTTCATACTCTAAAAAGTTAATACACAAAGGTAATTAATGTATAGTTTACATTTGTAACACGGTTTGTTATACAGTATTGTTTACAATTGAAAACATATTTGATAGAAATCCTACAAGATGTTAAATGAAAAAAAATATTTTTAATAAATATTATATAAATTACTTTTAATCAATGTATTGTGAATTTTAAATAAAGTAAAAGATTAATACAAAAAGTATATTTGTTTAAAAAAATTCTTCTTTTAAAATCTTATCAATTACATTTGTAACTTCAAATTCTATTTATACATTATTACAATGGTAAACAGCACAGATTTCGGTATTAGACTTCAAAAAATACTTGATTATTATAATATTTCAGCTGCAGAATTATCAAATCAAATTAAGTTTAACAGATCCACTATTTCTCACCTCCTATCCGGCAGAAACAAACCTAGTTTAGATTTTGTAATGAGAATTCTACAAAAATATCCAGAAGTGGAATTATACTGGTTATTAAACGGAAAAGGTTCTTTTCCTTCAATTATAAAAAAATCAGTCCCTATTGATACTACTACAACTAGCGAAGCTACCAAAATTAAGTCTATTTTACCATCAAATAGACACTTGACTGAAGTAGCGTCTCATTCATTAAATAATGCTGAGGTGGATCAAATAGTGATATTTTTTAAAGACGGAACATTTAAGTCCTATAAAAATTAAAATATATCATTTTAAATTCAGAGTTTTGTATTAAAATAATCTAAATGAGAATTTGTGTCAGTTTATTTGTTTTGTTACTAATTACAAGTTGTTACAGCCCTGAACGTAATTGTCAAAAATTTAAGACAGGTACTTTTTCCTACGAGGCCCTCGTTGGGACTGAGGTTCTTACTACAGTATTTGTAAGAACGGATACTTTAGAGATTGATTACTTTCAAAATAAATCAGACACTTCCTCTATACGATGGATTAATGATTGTGAGTACATCGTCCAAAAAATAAACCCAAAAAATAGAGCAGAAAAAAAAGCAATTCATATGAAAATACTGACCACGCAGAATAACACTTATCTTTTTGAATACAATATCGTCGGTGATTCTCAAAAACAGAAAGGAACTGCAAAAAAAATTAATTAATGCCTTTAAATATTGTACTTGTAGAGCCAGAGATTCATACGAATACTGGAAATATCGGAAGATTAAGTTTGGCTTCAAATTCAAACCTGCATTTAGTAAAACCTCTTGGTTTCGAATTATCTAATAAACGTTTAAAAAGAGCAGGATTGGATTATTGGAAGCATATATCTTTGTTTATTTATGATGATTTTGATGATTTTTTAAACAAAAATAAAAATAAAGAAATGGTTTTTCTTTCGAGTCATGCTAAAAAAAAATATTGGAATATCCCTTTTACAGACAATATGTTTTTAATCTTTGGAAAAGAATCTGAGGGATTGTCCAATCAAATTTTAAAGAATCACCTTGACAATGCTTATAAAATTCCTCTTTATAATAAAAATATTCGAAGTTTAAATTTAGCAAACGCTGTCAGTATTGTAGTTTATGAGGGCCTTAAATCTATTCAATGAAATTAGAACAACCCAACAATCCATTACATGGAATTACATTGAAATTCATATTAGAGTTTTTAGTTGAAACTTATGGGTGGTACGAACTAGGTGGTCTTATAAAAATAAACTGTTTTAATACCAATCCCACCATAAAATCTAGTTTAACTTTTTTAAGAAAAACCCCTTGGGCTAGAAATAAAGTGGAAAGTTTGTATTTAAAAACAATTAAAAAATAATTATAGTATACCTCTAAAATTTAACAAAATACAATTCAATTAAAAAAGAAGTGTTTGGCCCTCATCGTCTATTTCAGGATCCACAAAATTATCTTTTTTTAAACTATCAGAAGAATCTTCAGGGGAAGCAATAGTGTTTTGATCTTTTTTGTCAGGTACAATCACATTAATTTCCTCAATCACCTCTAACTCTTCCAAAGGAGTTTCTTCAATTGGTTCATAAAGCAAAGGTTCTTTTGGATTTATCTCAATTAATTTATTCTTAGTTAATTGATTTCCTAAGGCTGATATTCCTTTAATAGAAATAAAATTTTCTAATTTTATTTCTGTATTTTCTTGACGTTCTTTACCTCTTTTCTTGGCAAAAACCAATTCAACAACAGGTCTATAATCGGTAAATACTGTTTCTAAATAGGATTTTGAATGGTCTGAAATTACTTTTTCTTCTTTATCAGGATTTTCTATTAAAAATCGTTTTACATAAAAAAGTTCCTTTTCGCCTTCCCAATATATAACAGAAATAGGCTTTTTAGGATCCCACTTTTCCAAAACAATCATCGCATCATTGAAATGAAGTGTTATTTCTGGCACAACTGTCTTAACGATTCCATTTTGATCTATAATTAACAATCTATCTTCACTTGTAAAGTCACCTAGAAGCTCTCCTCGTTGATCTACATTTAAACGTTGTACAGTTTCATCAAACCAAATTTTTCTTGGTTTTAAGGTCGAGAGTCCTTTTTCTTTTAACTCAATTCTTTTCACAGAGTACTTAGTTACTATATTTCCTCGGGACCCTCTACCTTTTACGATCATATCGGTAAAATCAAGATCAAATTTAAGTTTCTTTATACTTCCAGTTTGTCTTAGAAGCACGGTTACTAATTCTGCCTCACCATTTGGATTGGCAGTAAAATAAATTACTTTAGTTGATTTAGTTCCTTTGGTTAAATCATAAGCTTTATCTCGGGTTATCGAAGTAACTGAAAACCTTTTGACGTAGGACGCTCCTCGTGCCCCATCTCTATAAATCATGTTATAAATTGTGCGAGTATCTTTTTTCTTAAAAACAGCAACGTGAATAATATCTTTCCCAATAAATGTTTTTGCACCTACTTTGGTTACCATCATTTTACCATCTTGAGTAAAAACAATAACATCATCAATATCACTACAATCAGTAACATACTCATCTTTTCGGAGGCTGGTTCCAACAAAGCCTTCTTCTCTATTTACGTAAAGTTTAGTATTTCGAATTACTACTTTAGTTGCTTCAATATCGTCAAAAACTCGAATTTCAGTTTTTCGCTCTCTACCCTTTCCATAATCAGCCTTTAATCCTTTAAAATAATCTATTGCAAATTCGATTAGATGATTTAAATGATGCTTAATTTGAGCTATTCGTTCTTCCAAAGCATCTATTTTCTGTTGTGCTTTGTCGATATCAAATTTTGAAATACGTTTAATTTTAATTTCTGTCAACCGAACGATATCCTCTTCTACTACAGGTCTTTTTAAATGGCTAATATGTGGCTTTAAACCTTTATCGATTGCGGATATAACTCCTTTCCACGTTTCTTCTTCTTCAATATCTCGATAAATTCGATTTTCAATAAAAATTCTTTCAAGAGATGCAAAATGCCATTGCGCCTCTAATTCATTTAATTGAATTTCTAATTCGCTTTTTAACAAAGCAACTGTCCTGTCTGTTGAAGTTTTAAGCATTTCATTGACACCCACAAACAAAGGCTTATTATCTTCAATTACGCAACCAAGTGGAGATATAGGTGTTTCACATTTTGTAAAAGCATACAGCGCGTCTATGGTCTTATCTGGAGATATTCCATTAGGTAAATGAATTAGTATCTCTACCTCTGCAGCGGTATTATCTTCAATCTTTTTAACTTTAATTTTCCCTTTTTCGTTTGCTTTTAAAATCGAATCAATTAGTGATGTGGTGGTGGTACTAAAGGGAATTTCAGTGATGGACAACATATTTTTACCATGATGATTAATTCTTGCCCTTGACCTTATTTTTCCACCCCTTAACCCATCATTGTAATTAGTTACATCTGCAACGCCTCCGGTTGGAAAATCTGGAAATAATTGAAACCTCTTTCCTTGTAGGTGTTTGATGGATGCTTCTATTAATTCTATGAAATTGTGAGGTAAAACCTTTGTTGATAAACCTACCGCAATCCCCTCAGCTCCCTGCGCCAATAACAATGGAAATTTAACGGGTAAGTTAATAGGCTCTTTTCTTCTTCCGTCATAAGAGGCCTGCCATTCGGTATTTTTTGGATTGTAAACTACCTCAAGCGCAAATTTTGAAAGTCTTGCTTCAATATAACGAGACGCTGCTGCTCTGTCACCCGTTAGTATGTTTCCCCAGTTCCCTTGAGTGTCAATTAAAATATCCTTCTGCCCTATTTGAACCATTGCATCAGCAATACTCATGTCTCCATGAGGATGATACTGCATCGTATGCCCTACAATATTGGCAACCTTATTGTATCTTCCATCGTCCAGGTCTTTTAAAGACTGCATGATTCGCCTCTGAACTGGCTTAAAACCATCTTCAATTGCTGGCACAGCTCGTTCTAAAATCACATATGAGGCGTAATCCAAAAACCAATCTTTGTACATACCAGTAACCTTAGTTATAGTATCTTCACTTTGGTTTTTAGTAGAATTTAATTCATCTTCATTATAGTCTAATTCTTCACTCATATTTGATTCTATGTGATTTCTTATTCAACAATTTCGTCCAACTCAACTTTTAAATTATTGATAATAAACTCCTGCCTATTTGGGGTGTTTTTCCCCATATAAAATGCTAATAAATCCTCAATACTCATACTCTTATCTAGCATTACGGGATCCAACCGAATATCATTACCTATAAAATGTTTAAATTCATCCGGAGATATCTCACCTAATCCTTTAAAACGAGTTATTTCAGGTTTTGGTTTTAATTTTTCAATAGCTTTAACTCGTTCTTCATCAGAATAGCAGTATATGGTTTCTTTTTTATTACGAACTCTAAACAACGGAGTTTCTAGTATGTATAAGTGGCCTTCTTTAATAACTTCAGGAAAAAATTGAAGAAAAAAAGTAAGTAATAACAATCGAATGTGCATCCCATCAACATCAGCATCGGTAGCAATAACAATATTGTTATATCGAAGATCTTCCATACCCTCTTCAATATTTAAAGCAGCTTGAAGTAGATTAAACTCTTCATTTTCATAAACTACTTTTTTACTCATTGCATAACAATTAAGCGGCTTACCACGTAGAGAAAAAACTGCTTGTGTGTTTACATCACGACTTTTGGTAATACTTCCACTAGCTGAGTCTCCCTCAGTTATAAACAAGGTAGATTCTAGACGACGTTCTTTTTTCATGTCACCTAAGTGTACCCTACAATCTCTAAGTTTTTTATTGTGTAGACTTGCCTTTTTAGCTCTGTCTTTTGCTAGTTTACGAATTCCTGTAAGATCTTTTCGCTCTCTTTCAGCTTGCATTATTTTGCGTTGCAAAGCCTCAGCAGATTCAATATTTTTATGTAAAAAGTTATCTAGATTAGTTTTTATAAAATCATTGATGTAAGATCGTACTGTAGGAAGTTGACCGCCCATATCAGTTGAACCTAACTTGGTTTTAGTTTGACTTTCAAAAACTGGCTCCATCACTTTTATAGCAATTGCTGACACTATTGATTTACGAATGTCACTAGCATCATAATTTTTACCGTAAAATTCTCTGACGGTTTTAACTATACTCTCTCTAAAAGCAGCTTGATGAGTCCCTCCCTGTGTAGTGTGTTGACCGTTAACAAAAGAATGGTATTCTTCGCTGTACTGTGATTTACTGTGAGTAATTGCAATTTCTATGTCTTCCCCTTTTAGATGGATAATGGGGTACAACATGTCCTCTGTTGGTATGTTTTCTTCTAATAAATCCTTTAGTCCATTTTCAGAATGGTATTTTTCACCATTAAAATCGATGGTTAAACCTGGATTTAAGTAGACATAATTTTTAAGCATCTTTACGACATACTCATTACGATACTTAAATTTTTTAAAAATGTTTTCGTCCGGAATGAAACTAACTTTTGTACCTTTTCGTTTTGAGGTTTCTTCAACTTCTGAGTCTATTTTTAGTTCACCTAATTCAAATTCAGCAAATTTGATTTGGTTATCTCTAACTGATTCGACCCTAAAATGACTTGAAAGCGCATTGACCGCTTTGGTACCAACTCCATTTAATCCTACAGCTTTTTTAAACGCACGGGAGTCATATTTTCCACCAGTATTCATTTTTGATACTACATCAACTACTTTTCCAAGCGGAATACCACGCCCATAATCTCTGACTCTAACTTCCTTCTCTTTAATTCGAATTTCAATTGTTTTACCCGCGCCCATCACGAATTCATCAATACTATTGTCAATAACCTCTTTTAAAAGAATATAAATACCATCATCAGGAGAGGATCCATCACCCAACTTACCGATGTACATACCAGGTCTTAATCGGATGTGTTCTTTCCAGTCTAAAGACCGTATATTGTCTTCTGTATATTGTTGTTGAGCCATAGTTTAGGTATCCTGGCTAATATAAAATTTAGGTAGAAAATCTAAAGCCTAAAAAAAGGAAAGTAATTAACAATAATGCAACTAAAATTGTTGAAAAATATATGAGTCGTTATACGTTAAATCTAAAATGCATTACATCTCCATCATCAACTACATAATCTTTACCTTCCACACTTAACTTTCCAGCTTCTTTAACCTTTGCTTCACTGCCATAACTCACAAAGTCATTGTATTTAATCACTTCTGCACGAATAAAACCTTTTTCAAAATCGGTATGTATAACCCCTGCTGCTTGGGGAGCCGTAGAACCAACATCAATAGTCCATGCTCTTACTTCTTTTTCACCCGCAGTAAAATAAGTTTGTAGGTTTAATAATTTATATGCACCTCTAATGAGTTTTGCTGAACCTGCTTCTTCCAATCCTAAATCCTCCAAAAACATCTGACGTTCATCGTATTCTTCTAATTCATTAATATCTGACTCCGTTCCAACAGCTAGAAAAATAACCTCCGCATTTTCATCGGAAACAGCATCTTTTACTCTATCAACGTATTTATTACCATTTGCTGCAGAGGCCTCATCTACATTGCAAACGTACATAACGGGTTTATCAGTAATAAACTGGATTGCATTAATAAAATCCTCTCGCTCTGAAGGAGTTAAATCGATAGCTCTTACTGAAGTTCCTGCCTCTAAACCTTCTTTAACTTTATTCAATGCAACTTCTTCCTTTTGAGCATCTTTATTTCCTGTTCTAGCAGCTCTTTTAACTTTATCTAATTTTTTTTCAGCAGTTTCTAAGTCTTTTAACTGAAGTTCAATATCAATGGTCTCCTTATCTCTTATTGGATCTATACTCCCATCAACATGAATTATATTATCATTATCAAAACAACGCAAAACATGTAAAATGGCGTCTGTCTCTCGAATATTTCCCAGAAACTGATTTCCTAAACCTTCCCCTTTACTAGCTCCTTTAACTAAACCAGCAATATCAACAATCTCTACAGTTGCAGGTAAAACTCGCTGAGGGTTGACCAATTCTTCTAATTTTTCTAGTCTTGGATCTGGTACATTAACAACGCCAATATTTGGTTCAATAGTACAAAATGGAAAATTAGCACTTTGTGCTTTAGCATTCGATAAACAATTAAATAACGTTGATTTTCCTACGTTTGGTAATCCTACTATTCCTGCTTTCATTTTTTAATTTTTAATGGCTGCAAATATACATTATCGATTCGAAATCAATTCTTTTTATTTAGTAATTAAAAAAATACTTAGGAAGAATAAAAAAGCAAAAATGAATGTAGCTCCATAATAGTTATACATCTCTGTGCAAAAAAGATTTTTTAGATAACAACTCAGTTTCTGTTTCTACGACGTCTTCATCAGGGATACAGCAATCAACTGGACAAACAGCAGCACATTGTGGTTCTTCATGGAAGCCAATGCACTCCGTACATTTGTCAGGAACAATGAAGTAAACCTCATCACTTATTGGCTCTTGTTCTATTGATGCATTTACCTCTTTACCATTTGGCAGAAGAACTGCTCCAGATAAATTAGTTCCCTCTTCAAATTTCCATTCATCTGAAGCTTCGTAAATAGCATTATTTGGGCATTCGGGTTCACAAGCACCACAATTTATGCATTCATCGGTTATTATAATTGCCATAGCGTTTACTTTTTCTAAATTTGTGCAAATTTAAAACTTAAGTTTTAACACCAAAAAATAAAATGCAATTAATAAATAGAATTCAGGCTTTTGCAAAACTAGGGAAATTTATGAGTCAGTTCTCTGACAATAATTATCTCAAAAAGGAAAACATTCCCTACAACGATTTATATTTTAATAAGATGGTGGAACTCATTAAACAATCAAAATCTCACAACGGATGGTTTAATGAAAGTAATATTCAGTTTGCTTTTAAAAGCTGGGGAGAATGTTTAACTGAAAAAAATCTACAAAAATGGACTGCACAATACAATATAGACAACTCTTCCAATAAAAAAATTGCAATCATTCTAGCTGGAAATATACCATTGGTTGGATTTCATGATTTTTTATCTGTTTTAATTTCAGGAAACAATGTAATCGCAAAACTTTCGAGTAATGATAAATTATTATTACCCTTCCTGGCAAACTACCTAATTGAATTAGAACCGGCCTTTATGGATAAAATTAATTTTACATCAGAACAACTTGTGAATTTTGACGCGGTCATCGCTACCGGAAGTAATAATACTGCGCGATATTTTGATTATTATTTTGGAAAATACCCAAATATCATAAGGAAAAACAGAAATTCAGTAGCCATCTTGTCTGGTAATGAAACTGAGCATGAATTAATTGCTTTGGCTGATGACATTTTCAGATATTATGGTTTGGGTTGCAGGAATGTATCAAAAATCTATATACCTGAGGGTTATAATTTTGAAACTTTTTTTAAAGCAATTTTTTACTGGAAAGAAATAATTAATGATCATAAATACATCAATAATTATGATTATAACAAAGCTGTGTATTTGATGAGTAATATCAACTTATTGGACAATGAATTTTTACTTTTAAAAGAAGACACCAACTTTTCGTCGCCTATTTCAGTTTTATTTTACGAATATTACGAAAATCTTTCAGACCTAAAAAAAACGTTAGAACATGAGAAAGAAAATATTCAGTGTATCGTTTCTAACATGGAAATCAATCAAAAAGTTAATTTTGGTGACTCTCAAAGTCCAAATCTTTGGGATTACGCAGATGATGTAGACACGCTAGATTTTCTTTTAAATTTAGCTAATTAAAATATTAATAATTTAACGAATAATATTTTTGATTTTATGATATTTGCATTGCAATTTTAAAAAAATGAAAAGACACAATTTTAGCGCAGGCCCTTGTATTTTGCCGCAATCTGTTATGCAAAAAGCTTCAGATGCTGTAATAAATTTTAACGATTTAAATCTTTCACTTATTGAAATCTCTCATCGAAGTAACGATTTTGTCGAGGTAATGGAAAATGCTCGGAGTTTAAGTCTAGAATTATTGGGACTTAAGGATAAAGGTTATAAATCTTTATTTTTGCAAGGGGGAGCTAGTATGGAATTTTTGATGGTAGCCTTTAACTTACTAGAAAACAAAGCTGCATACCTAAATACAGGTACTTGGTCAAGTAAAGCAATCAAAGAGGCAAAGTTATTAGGGGAATTGGACGAAGTAGGCTCCTCTAAGGATAAAAATTTTAACTACATTCCCAAAAATTATACAATTCCGTCTGACGCAGACTATTTTCACTGTACCAGTAACAATACTATTTTTGGAACACAAATAAATAAGTTTCCAAAAACAGAAGTGCCGATTGTATGTGATATGAGTAGTGATATATTTTCTAGACAACTAGATTTTTCACGATTCGATATTATTTATGCTGGAGCCCAAAAAAATATGGGACCCGCTGGAACTACGCTAGTAATTATTAAAGAAGATATACTTGGTAAAGTATCCAGAACAATTCCTTCAATGTTAGATTACCAAGTTCATCTTAGTAAAGACAGCATGTTCAACACACCTGCTGTTTTTCCTGTGTACGTATCAATGTTAACATTGGAATGGCTAAAAAATTTAGGTGGAATTTCAGAAATTGAAAAAATCAATAATATAAAAGCTGAGATGTTATATTCAGAAATTGATAGAAATCCGTTGTTTACAGGATTTGTTTCTGACAAAGAAGATCGATCTAAAATGAATGCCACTTTCAATTTAGTTGACAACTCACTATCGAATCGCTTTGATTTATTATGGAATGAAGCTGGTATAAATGGCTTAAGTGGTCATCGAAGCGTAGGTGGATATCGTGCCTCCATGTATAATGCTTTACCATTAGAAAGTGTAAAGATCCTTGTAGATGTAATGAAAAACTTGGAACAAAAAGCGTAAATTAAAATTATTAATACAACTTAATTATGAAAGTATTAGCAAATGATGGCGTCTCGAAATCTGGTATTGATTCCTTAGAAAAAGCAGGTTTTGAAGTGATAACAACTACTGTGGCACAAGAACAATTAATTGAATACATTAATAATCATCAAATTGATGTTATTTTGGTTAGAAGCGCTACAAAAGTTAGAAAAGATATCATAGATTCTTGTCCTAGTATAAAAATTATTGGTCGTGGCGGGGTAGGTATGGATAATATAGATGTTGATTATGCAAGAAGTAAGGATATTAAAGTTATTAATACACCAGCTGCATCCTCTGCTTCTGTAGCTGAATTGGTATTTGCACATTTATTTGGAGGTGTTCGTTTTCTGTATGATTCAAATAGAAATATGCCTTTAGATGGTGATTCAAAATTTAAAGAACTGAAGAAAAATTATGGTGGAGGTCGCGAATTAAGAGGAAAAACACTTGGTATTGTTGGTTTAGGAAGAATCGGACAGGAAGTTGCTAAAATTGGAATTGGCTGCGGTATGAAAGTAATCGCCAGCGACAAATTTATGGAAACCACAACAATTTCAGTTACATTTTATGATAAGCAAAAGTTAGATTTTAAGATTCAAACCATCCCATTTGAACAACTTTTAAAAGAAAGTGATTTTATAAGTGTTCATGTTCCTGCACAAAAAGACTACATATTCGGAAAAACGGAGTTTAATAAAATGAAAGATGGCGCTGCTATTATCAATGCTGCAAGAGGCGGAGTTATTGACGAGGTAGCACTTATAGAAGCCGTAGAAAACAATAAGCTTTCTTTTGCGGCTATTGATACCTTTGAAAATGAACCAACACCGGCAATTAAAGTATTAATGAATGGAAAATTATCATTGACACCTCATATTGGTGCTGCTACTAACGAAGCGCAGGATCGAATAGGAATTGAATTAGCAGATCAAATTAAAAGTATATTATTATAAAATTTTTTATGTTATTTATTAATTAATTTTTTTTAAATCCTAAATCTTTGAATTCGTTAAAAAATCATATTAGCAACCAATTATTTATTCTTAGGAATTTTAACAAACATTGGGAAATTACCTCAAATTGGCAATTACTATTTCCTCTTTTTGGTATTTATGGTATTTTATACTCTGCTTATAAAGTTGCAACCTTGTTGGATATAAAAATATTATTTATTAAAATCATTACCACTTTAGTAATAAGTTTTATTTTGTTAAGAGTCGCTTTATTCCTTTTTAAAAAACTAGAAAAAAAATGGAAGTTAACCTATCGATGGGAAATGATACGAGTTTTTATAGTTTTTGCAGTTACTGGAAGTAGTAGTGTTTTTATTGGTAGACCTGTCTTAAAATTAATAGGTATTACAAAAGAGAATTTACAACCTGTGCTTTATTGGATATTATACATCGTAGTTGGTTTTATATTTTATCAAATTCTTTTAGTTATATTTGGATGGCTTTTTGGTCAGTTTAAATTCTTTTGGGATTTTGAAAAAAAAATGATCAAAAGAATGAAATTAGGTTTCTTGATTAATGATAAATAAAGAAAAAATAAAATCTTTACTTAATCTTTCAGCACTACTTTTAATTGTAATAGTGCTGCTTCCCTCTTTTTTTCAATTGGTTCATGTATTTGAAAATCACGAACAAAATTATTGTTTTGAAAATTCCACTCATATTCATGAACATGAAATTGAATGTTCGGTTTGTGATTTCAAGTTAAATTCCACTGACCATCAATTACCACAGTATGTTGAATTCTTAAAAATAACTTTTGACAAGCAACTAAATTTTGAGTATTATAATTTCAAATACAATCATCAGCATTTATCTTATTCTCTGAGAGGTCCACCGGCGTCATCTACTTAATTTCATCTATTGGTTTGTGTTAGATTTTACGAAATCGCAAGCCTACTCAATTCACAGTATCAAGTTATTCATAAATATGAAGTATTGTATCATCATTACTTTATTGTTTAGCTGTGTAATGTATAGCCAAAATTGCAATCATTCCCTAGAAGGGTATGTTTTAGATTTTCATAATGGAGAACCTATTGTTGGCGCAACCTTACAAATTAAAAATTCACAGCTTCATACAATTTCAGATAGTAATGGAAAATTTATTATCAACAACCTTTGCGAGAGTTTTATTGAACTCATCGTTTCACATATTGCGTGTGATAAAAAAACTCTGGAAATTGATATTAAAGATGATTTACAAATTACCATTTATTTAGAACATCATATTGAAGAACTTGAAATGATAGCCATTAAAGGAAATAATTCAAATATTGGTGCTATTTATGCCCAAAAGGAAAAAATAGATAAAAAAACAATTGACAACTTTAGTTCTGAAAGTTTAGGAACTATTTTAAAACAAGCTAAAGGAGTTTCCTCCATAAACACAGGAAATAAAATTGTGAAGCCCGTGATTAACGGATTGCATAGTAGCAGAATTACTATTATGAATAATAATGTCCGTATGGAAGATCAAGAATGGGGTATCGAACATGCTCCAAATATTGATATCAATGCGATTGAAAACATCACTATCATTAAAGGGTCCAATGCATTGGCTTATGCAGGAGATGCTATTGGAGGTATTGTGGTTTTAAAACCACAACGATACCTAAATAAAGACACCTTGTTTGGGAAAACTATAGTAGGTTTTCAGAGTAATGGCAAGGGATATAACCTTAACAGTATGCTTTCTAAAAGTTTTAAGAACGGTTGGTTCGCAAATGGAAATATAGGTTACAAACAAAATGGAGATTTAAAGTCTCCAGATTATAATTTAACCAATACTGGAGCAAAAAGTTTTTCAAGTAATATAATCATGGGCTATCAAAAATTTGAATATGGTTTTGAAGCCAATCTCAGTTATATAGATAATACCATGGGCATTTTAAGTGCCTCCCATATTGGAAATGTAGGAGATTTGGTCAATGCAATCGATAACGAAGAACCGCTCATTATAGATGATTTTTCGTATGCGATCAATTCACCAAAACAAGAAGTGGCTCATTTATTAGGTAAAATAAACTTTTATAAACGTTTTAGCACTCTAGGTAAACTTTCTGTCCAGTATGATTATCAAAATAACCATCGATTTGAATTTGATAAAAGAATTGGAGATGATAGAGACAAACCAGCGGTAGATCTTAAATTAATAACACAAAATTTAAAATCAGATTTAATCATTGATAAGTTCGACGACTCAAAAATTTATTTGGGAGTAACTGGTAAATATCAAGAAAATATTGCCAACCCAGAAACTGGTGTAAGAAGACTCATCCCTGATTATGAGAAAACGGATTTTAGTTTTTATGGGATATGGAATACTACCTGTAATGATAAGCTAGCAGCTGATCTTGGTATTCGCTATGATTATAATTTTATTGATGCTCAAAAATATTACATTACTAGTAGATGGGAAGAACGAGGTTACAACGAGGATTTTAGTGATTTTGTAGTGAACGACTTGGGAACACAACTCTTAACAAACCCGACATTTACCTATCATAATATATCCTTATCTGCAGGTCTTATTTATACCATTAATAAAAACAATAATCTTACTTTAGCTTATGGTTTATCATCTAGACCACCAAATGCATCAGAATTATTTAGTGACGGATTACACCATTCCGCTGCACGAATAGAATTAGGAGATTTAAGATTAACTAAAGAGCTATCGAACAGGGTTGGACTCAGTTATCAATTAGAGAACAACAAAATAAATTTAAATATAGATGCCTTTAGCAATCAAATCAATGATTTTATCTATTTAAAACCCACTGGTACGCAATCAACTATTCGTGGCGCTTTTCCAGTATGGGAGTATTTTAAAACCAATGCACTACTGGTAGGTGTTGACACCAGCTTTGATTATCAATTTACAGAATCTTGGAGCTTGAATTCAAGTTTGTCTTATGTATATGGACAAAATACAGAGGAAGATATTCCATTAATCGATATTCCTACATTTAAATTAAATAACGCACTTAATTATAAATTAAAAAAATGGAATCATTTAAACGTACGTTTAGCTCATGAGTGGGCAGGTAAACAAAATAGGTACCCTAATTATAATTTCGAAACCTATATTCCAACTACTGAAGAATACGTAGAAGTTGACATAAGTACGCCTCCCAATGCATTCCAACTAATTCATTTATACGGTGATGTGACTTTTTTATT
>JAAEPP010000529.1 GCA_024232495.1 Flavobacteriaceae bacterium | reverse complement strand
TATCTGTTGCCAGTTTTGTGTCCAACCATGACTACTAGACAATGCACACTGCGGAGGTCAGTAAAGGGAAATTCCCCTTCTAGTTTGACCCCCAACGGAGCTCCACTCTCCCTTGGGTGTAACAGGACAGGATTATAGCTTGACCCCACAGCTCCTGCTCTCTATGACCCCGGGATTAGTTTCCCTGGAGTGAATTTTGGCCAGCCGGAGCCTCAAAAAAATGCATTTTTTTCAGACTTTGGCAGTGAATTGCAGGAAAACGGCGGATTTCGGCGATCAAAGTGTTTGCTAGAGGTGGCTGTGAAATTCAAAGAACTACAATTTACCTTTTCTGTACTAGTGACGCCGGGCAAAGCCCTAGAAGTTACAGGATAGTGACTTTTGGGTGCCCCCGAAAAAATGAGTAGAAAAATATTTGGCCAAAATCCTTCCGGCTCATGGTACATACACATCTTGTGAAGGCCTCCAAGGAAAAGCAGCTCCATAATAATCATATGTGCAGAGAAATTGAATTTAAACCAAAATTTACCCGAAGGGGAGTGACCTCCGTTATGAGCAGTGGTCCCTTCAACAAACTGTCCCCTTGGATACCAGTGATGGGACGAGTTA
>JAAEPP010000528.1 GCA_024232495.1 Flavobacteriaceae bacterium | reverse complement strand
AGAATTCTCTTTTTTTTTCATCTCCTCAATTTATTTCTTCAATTTTTCCCTAAAAGAAAAAGATTTCTCCTTCAAATCAATAATTTCCTCTTAATATGATTTCTTAATATTAAGAGACTCTTTAATAATCAGATCATTATCTTTATCATACTTAACCTTAGAATGATTAACCTCTTTTTCATATTCTAATTTTATATCAGAATCATCATCAATCCGATAAATTTTCTTAGGCTAATTATTCTCAAAATAAACAGAACTCTAATGGTTTTCTATAAATTTATCCAAATCTTATCAACTCACCTTTATTAAGATTCTTAATTTTATTATCAAGTTCTAAAGCCTTCTTAATCTCCTAATCACTTCCATACTACTCTCTAAGACTATTCAAATAATTCTATTCCTTTTCATTATTATCAACATCCATCTCAGCTATTTAAGACCCTGAGATCTATTTCTTGATTTTGCTTTCGATTTTCTCTTCCCCATAAATAATTCCGAAAGAAAACTTTTTATCATCTTGTTTCATTATTAAAATTTAAATGAGATAATAAAACAATAAAATATTAATTAAAGCGGTTCACTGAAAGAATTCCAAAAACGAATTATTTTATAATAAATGAATTCTTGGAGTGTGAGAACTTCTGATAAAGAAAATTATAATATGAACGATGAAAATTTTTAGAGAACGGGTGAGAACAGAACGAAGTAGTTTGGATATGAGAATACTTATGAGGCGAAGAGGAATTAATGAAAAATGGCTAATATATAACAAGCTGAGGAGGAGAATAAAAATCACAGAAATATTCCATCAGGATTCAAGGTAAACTACTTGAGCTATGATGAACTGCCTAATTTCAAGAAAGATGTTAATCCGCAAGAGGTTTTTGAGAGCATCAAGCAAGAAATCAATAGCTCAAATTGGTTAGAGCATTTCAATGCTATTGAGAAGATTAGGATCATCCACAAACATTACGTACAAGAAGCAGAGCACTTATTCACTACTTTTGGTAAATTTATCCATTCCTGTCTGACTTCGACCAGGCCTTGTATTTTGAAATATATTTTATACTTCATTCAAGAAATTATTCTACAAGCTTACAAGTCTAACATAAACCCAGAAATTCTCGCGAAACTTCCTTTTCTTATAATCAAGCTCTAGAATAATACCTCAAACCAAATAAAAATGATGGCGAAAACAATTAATAAAGATTTGGTTGAAAATTGTCCTAATGAATTTGTTTTGGAGTCTTTTATTGAACTTGCTCAATCTAAACGAAAATCTAATAATAAAAGTGGTCTTGAAGGATTGATGTTTTTACTGTAGAAAATCAAGGACAAAATCTCGATGGTTAAAGAAGCCACTCTAATCAAATTATTCAAATGTTTGGGTTTTAACATGGTTTTCAGCAAGAATCCAGATAATAGAAGAAATGCAAAGGATGTTTCAAAATACTTGAAAAATTTAATGACTCCAAGTAACTATAACAAATTCATAGACATGCTATACAAAAATCAAGAGATCTCATATGAAATGGGTCGATCTTTATTCAAATGTGATGAAGGACCTCCGATGTCTAAAAATAGATTTTCATTTAGAAAAAATCTTCAGATGAGAAGGTCGAAAGTGAGAATGAGTAATTTCTAGTCTCAGAATCTTCAATCTTATTAATTAATTGAATCAGAGTAATTAGAAACGCTAAGATTAAATATTAAAGAGTTTATTAATTATAAATGGGAAGAAGACCTGCGAAATGCTACAGATATATCAAAGGAAAGGCTTTTCCTAAATCTAGATACAACAGAGCCGTCCCTGATCCAAAACTCAGATTCTATGACGGAGGAGCTAAGAGAGCCAACTGGGATAAATTCCCTTGTTGTGTTCATCTACTGTCAGGCGAAAGAGAACAGATTACATCCGAAGCTTTGGAAGCTTGCAGAGTTGCTTTCAATAAATACATCTCGACTCAATTGACCAAAATGGGTTTCCATTTCAGAGTAAGAAAACATCCATGGCATGTACTCAGAATCAATAAAATGCTTTCATGCGCTGGAGCAGATAGACTTCAGGCTGGTATGAGAGGAGCTTATGGTAAGTCATATGGTAAAGCTTGTAGAGTTAAAATTGGAGATGCTCTTGTTTCGATCAGATGCAAGAAAGAGCATATCAAACATGTTTTGGAAGGTTTGAGAAGAGGAAAGAATAAATTACCAGGAAGACAAAAAATCGCTGTCAGTAACAAATTCGGATTCTCCCAGTACACCAAGAGACAAATCGATGAGGCTAGGGAACTCGGCACCTTGATTGGAAAAGGAACTCATGTCAAAATTGAGAGAAAGAAAGGACCTCTTTTGAATTCTCTGTTATGCAAAAAATTAGAGAAATTGATGAATCAAGATCAAGACGACGAAAGTCAAGAAGATTAAGTAAATTATTTTTTACTAACGATTTAATAATTTAAATTGATGCTGAAACTTTCTGTTATTTTTACCATGGGTTTATTCTTACAAGGTCTGTTGTCCATCCATAATGAAGACATCCTTGCTGGCAAGAGACATTTAATCATTTTCGCTGATGGTGTCTCCAAAGAACTGATTAATGAGAAACAACCAGTGATAAATTCTTGGAGACCGCAAATGCTTGAAGTGAGAAACATGTGCAAGATCATCGAATGCAATTACGCCTATCCTTCCTCTACAAACTTCCCCTCCAGATTTGTGTCTAACAAATGTTATATAGAAAACAATACTTATTGCGAATCGCAGACTGAGAAGAACTCTGTGTACAAAATTGAAGAGATTATCCATGAATCAGATTTCTCTACCTAGATCCAGTTGGGAGATGAAACTTTTGGAATTATTGCTAATTCAAAGAATGAAGATGCTATTATTTTTGAGGTCGGTGATGCAGTATATGAAGAAATAGGAAAGAAGAAGAAGAAAATGAAGAAAAAACTCCAAAAGAAAAAATAATGAAATAATTTAATTTATTCTTAAATATTTTAACTAATAATTAAATCAATTCCAGGGGTTTGGGGTTTGGGGTTTGGGGTTTGGGGTT
>JAAEPP010000527.1 GCA_024232495.1 Flavobacteriaceae bacterium | reverse complement strand
GTTATCGTTATAGCTATCGTTATCGCTATAGCTACTCTTATAAATACAACTACGGCTATGGCTATGGCTACGGAAGCGATGAATAATACCGACGCTTTAATTCTAGTTATAAAAAACCCAGAACTAATTTAAATCGATGCTAAAAGAACTGCTCAACAATATTTCCTTAAGTACGGTATTGGCTTTTACCAATTCCTTTTTGCTGGTTTATTTGGTGATCCCTAACATCAGGGCTATTATCAAGACTCGGCGGCTCACGGATGTACCCGACGAGCGAAGCTCTCATAAAGTTGCCACCCCAACCATGGCCGGGGTGGCCTTTTTTATTACCCTGATCATGACCTTGTTTTTTATTCAAAATTTTGATGAAAAAAATCTTGGGATTAATATTGTGGCGGCCATCTCCATGATTTTTATGGTGGCCCTAAAAGACGACCTGGTTTTGGTCCCTGCCAGAACTAAACTAGCAGTCGAAATAGGAGCCATAGGACTTATTTTATTTTTTGGAGAGTTTCAATTATTAAACTTCCATGGTTTTTTAGGGCTTTTCGAAATTCCTTTTACGCCCACCGTACTCATAACAACCATCGGGATGTTGGGCATTATCAATGCTTATAACCTGATAGATGGGGTCGACGGACTGGCCTCGATTATCGCCCTAATCATATTTAGTAATTTTGGTTTGATTTTTTATACGGTCGAAAATTATTATTTCTTTTTAATCTGCGTGAGCTTTATAGGAATGTTGGGCGCCTTTTTATTTTACAACCTTTCTAAAACTAAAAAGATATTTATGGGGGATACCGGTTCCTTAATTATTGGTTTTATGATCGGACTCTGTGCCATCGAATTTTTATCGATGGATCACAGCATGCTCGAAAAGTTTTCTTTTTTACCAGAAAACGCCATCTTCATGTTGTTCTCGATAATATCGATTCCAATTTTTGACACCTTTAGAGTGATTACCATCCGGATAAAAAATAAAAAAAGTCCTTTTGATCCCGACCGAAACCACCTGCACCACTTATTGTTAGACTGTGGTTTTAAGCACCATCAAGTCGCCTTATTGCTCGGAATATTAAATTATTTAATCATCATATCAATTGCAATACTCGCCAAAGAGTTGCACTACCTTTTAATGGCGGCACTGGTCATCGTATTATTTGGAGTATTTATACTGTTTTTAAATTTTTTAAAGTCTTATATTAACAAAAAGCATTAAGATGTTTCACTTTTTTAAAAAACATTCCCAACCGCTCTTTGAGGGCTTGTGCGATCTTCACAACCACCTACTTCCAGGTATTGATGATGGTAGTAAACAATTGGCCATGTCGCTAAAAATGTTGGAGGCCTATCAAAAATTAGGCTTTAGCTCGGTGATTCCAACGCCCCATGTATACCAGGAGCTGTACCCCAATACGCCCGAAACGATACAAACGGCTTTTGAAGTACTAAGGACGGCAACACTACCAGCGAATTGCCCCAGTATTCCTACTTACGCAGCCGAGTATATGGTAGACGAAACCTTTATCAAAAATTTAGAAAATGGAGTGCCTAGCTTATTGCTTGGTAAAAAACACCTCCTATTGGAAATTCATTTTTTTGGGGGTACCCAACTTTTAGAACAGGCCGGTTTTAAGCTCAGTCAAAAAGGGATTGCACCCATCTTGGCACATCCAGAGCGGTATCAAGGTATCGAAACCTTAGCTCAATTTAAAACCTTAAAACAAAAAGGATTTTATTTACAGCTCAATGCCTTATCACTTTTAGGGCATTACGGCCCTGAAGTGCAACAAAAGGCCCAACTGCTTTTAAAAGCAGGACTCTACGATTTTCTGGCCACCGATGCCCACCATCCCCGTCATTTAGAACAACTGAGTTCGCTGCGTTTGTCCAAAAAACAAGGCTTACAATGGGAAGCGATTCGAGACTTTCAGTTGGATTGGTTTACTGGCTTATAAGCATAAAAAACTAGGTATTTGTTGATGATAACCACCAAACAAAGATCATTTTTTTAAAAAGGATTTTTTAAAAAAGAATAATTAACTTTGATTGATCCAAAATCAATGACAACCAATTCACAAAAATCAAGGTATCTAGAAGTCCAACAAGAAATCGAATCGTTGGGGTTTACCGTGGTTGCTCATGACTTTGAGCGTCCTTGGGGAGGCTTTTTAGTGATTGAGGAGGCACAGGCCCAAGCATTTTCCAATCAATTTTTTGAAGGTTTGGACGTTAATAGTTTAAAAATAGGTGGAAAATTAAGCCCAAAAATATTGATGGTACAAGCTAAGGCGCGTCTTTCTTGGCAATATCATAATCGACGAGCAGAAATTTGGCAAATCTATAAAGGATCCGCCGGTATTATAAGATCGAATACCGATCAAGAAAATCCGATGGAAATTTATAGCGAAGGAGCACAAATCGTTTTAGCACAAGGCGAGCGACATCGCCTGATTGGCTTAGACGACTTTTGTGTGGTAGCTGAGATTTGGCAGCATACCGATCAAAATCACCCTTCCGATGAAGCGGATATCATACGAGTACAAGATGATTTTGGACGATAAAAAAAATAAATAGGATGACTAAGAAAAAAGGAATCATGGTATCTGGATATTTTAATCCAATCCACAAAGGACATATCGAGTATTTTAACAATGCCAAAGCCTTGGCAGACGAATTGTTTGTAATCGTCAATAACGATCAGCAACGCGCCTTAAAAGGATCCAAAGAGTTTCAAAAAGAAGCAGAACGATGTTTTATTGTCTCCAATATCAAGTCGGTAGATCACTGTATCCTATCGGTCGACGAAGATCGAACGGTTTGCAAAACCATCGAGAAAATAGCACAAGATTTTGGGGCCGATTACGACTTAAGTTTTGCCAATGGCGGCGATCAAGACAACACTACCATCCCAGAGAAACCTGTCTGCGATCAAATGGGAATTTCGCTGATAGATGGTCTGGGCGACAAAATACAATCCAGCAGTTGGCTGTTAAAAAAATAAAATAAATTCTAACTCAGAGATTTTATACTATTATTAAAAGCTATATTTTAGTCTGCTATTTAAAAAAATAAAAACTTAACTTAAAATCAAAACAATGAAAAAATTGACACTACTGGCCCTTGCCATGCTTTTAACCCTGAACCTATTTGCTCAAGAAGATCGTGCCGCATGGTTCTCCGAAGAACTTCAAGGAACCATCACCGCACTCGATACGGATAGTCGGGAAGTAACCGTGGTAGGTCAAGAGGGAAACATCGTGACCCTTATGGCGGGTGAGGAAGTAGAACGATTCAACGAATTGGAAGTTGGCGACCTCATTAAATTAGAATATTGGACCTTTATGATGGCGGAATTTAGAAATCCTAGCCCAGAAGAACTGGCAGAACCTTTAGTGATTCTAGCTGAAGCAGGTAAGGTCGACTTAGACATGCCACCTGGTGCCGCTATTGGAGCTTTGGTAAAAGCGGTGGTAACCGTTGAGGTGATTAACAGACCTTATATGGATGTGGTGGTTAAAGGACCACAAGGTAATTTTATGACCATACCAGTGGAAGATCCGGAGCTAATCGAAATGCTCAACGTTGGAAAGGTAGTCATCTTAACCTACGGGGAGGCCATGGCACTTTACATCGAAAAAATTTAAATATCCAACAAACTGTTGTGAAAAACACAACAGTTTGTTTGTCATAAAAAAAAGCCGCCTTTTGGGTGGCTTTTTTTGTTATTGAAATTTCTTTTAAGCGAATACCAACCTCTAATCCTTTAAATCTTGGTGGCAACAGTTTTCATCTTTGCACTGGCAATAGTTAAGATTGTAAAGGTGTAAAATGGCGAGTGTAAGTGCTACGGTATAGGTAACGAGCTCCCCCAAGTGAAGCCACTCCATCTTTTCATTGATGATTAAAAAAAGTAAGGAAACCCAAGACCCCCATAAGGCGTATTGAATACTTTTTTTAGATGAATTTTTGGTAGACCGAAGTATCGCAAAGAAAGAAATCGTAATAAATATAAAATCTAAATTTTTCCACCACAGCGGAGCTACCTCACTGTGGACTGCGGTATAACTTTGCACGGCAAAGAGTATCGGTGTTAATAAACAATGAATGACACAAAGTGTGCTAGCTAATGCACCAATGGTATCGGGTTTTCGGAGACTAATATTCATAAGTGGTTTAATTTTAATGCAACTGGGTTGCAAATATAAACATCTCATTTGTTATTGCAACAAAGTTGTAATAAATTTGTGGTATGGGTATCATAAGAAAAACAGAAGCGGCGATTTTACTATTGGAAGAGTTTAAAAAAGACACCAATGCAATTTCTGCTATTGAACTGATCAAACGTCTCGATCAAAAAATAAATAAAACCACCGTATACCGACTCTTAGACAAACTTGAAGATGACGGCGTGGTTCATTATTTTTTAGATACGAAGGGAATCAAATGGTACGCAACCTGCAGCGACTGTTCAAAAACCCAACACCAGGACGTTCATCCTCATTTTCAATGCACCGAATGTGGTACCGTAGATTGTCTTGAAATTAAAGTGCCCATCCCTAACATCCCGAACCGAACCATTGCGAGCTCTCAAATTTTAGTGGTGGGTACCTGCGAATTGTGCTTGAACTTAAGGTAATTTTATTCTAAATGTAAAATAATTTAAAAATTTCGATGTAACGTTTGCTACTCATATTTAATAATGGTAAGTTTGCGTTACATTAATAAAAAAATAAATTTTAAAATTATGGATCAAAACATTATCATACCCTTATTTGGAATGGCTACAGGAATTATCATACCAATTGCGGTATTTATTTGGAAGTATCATGAGGGTAAAGGACAACGAGAAACGATGTTAGAAATAGCAAAACATCTAGAGGATCCTTCGCAAGTGGAAGAGTTACTTCATATCTTCGAGGAGCGAAAAAGAGAACCCATTGATTATCGCAGGGGAGGTGTGATCACCATTTTTGTCGGATTGGGTATTTACGCGCTCGGTTATTTCTCGATGGGGTCGTTTTTTGAGGGAATAGGCCTATTAGTATTATTGATTGGTGTTGGTACGATGATCGCCGGATACCTGTACCCTAACACGGGTAAAGAATTGACCAATGCTGTCGAGGAGTTTGAAAAGAAATAGGCTTGGGAAAAAATCATAAAAAACTTCTAAATAACCTCGAACAACTAAGAAAAGCTGCTGGTTTTACCCAGCAACAACTCTCCCTAGAAGCAGAAGTGTCTAGAAAAAGTATCAACGCTATCGAGAATGGTATTTACGTCCCCTCAACAGTCTTAGCTTTAAAAATTGCAAAAACAATCAATTGTAAGGTGGAAGACTTGTTTATATTACCGTAATTATTATTTAGAATATGTCTAAATAATTTTTTTTATTGCTCATTGGGATGTAATTTTACATCCCAATTAAAAATAATTAAGATTTGAGATACCCTACCAAGCGAGTTATTTTAGTAGCGCTTCTGTTAATGACTACTGGGATGTTATTAGAATTGTATTTGTTAGATCACTATGAAGACAGGTATCAATTAATACCGCTATTAGGTATTGCCATTGCTTTAGTGATGACGGTGGTTCTTAATTTTCGTGCTTCGAAAAGGATTCAGCAACTTTTTAAATTGGTATTGGTATTGATTTCACTTAGTGGTATTTATGGTGTTTTTTTGCACCTGCAAGCTAATTTTGAATTTGAACAAGAAATCCATCCAACCGCAAGTACCTGGAGTCTCTTTTCTGAGAGTATTTCGGGAGCTTTTCCGGCCCTTGCTCCACTAAGCTTAATTGTTTTAGCCTTAATGGGCTACGCTTATTTAACCCTTATAAATCAAAAAAAATGAAAAAATTAGTTACACTTTTAGTAGCAGTGATAGTAGTTGTTGCTTGTAATGAAACCAAAAAAACAGACGGTGAAGCGCAGGCTGCCATGATTCAATCCGCCAAAGAAAAAGAAAGTGATACGGTTGAAAACCTAAAATCCACCGTAGTTTTTAATGCCAACCTGGCAACGGAGGCAGAGTTGGCTTCATTAGGGCTTAGCGAGGAATTGGTCGCTAATATTATTTTAAAAAGACCTTTTATGTCGATGCTAGATTTGGATGCAATGATGGATCCAACTACGAAAGAAGTACTGTACCAAAACTTATTTGTTCCCTTTAATTTGAACACGACCGCTGAGAAAGATTTTAAAATGATTCCTGGAGTTGGTGGCCGAATGGCTCACGAATTTGAAGAATACAGACCTTATAGAAGTATCAAGCAATTTAAACGTGAAATGGCAAAATATGTAGACGAAAATGAGATTTCACGCTACTTAAATTATGTATTTGTTCCGGTTGAGTTAAATACAACAGCAGAAGATGACATCGAGTCGCTTCCTGGCGTCGGAAAACGAATGACTCACGAATTTATGGAATACAGACCTTATAAAAATCTAGCACAATTTAGAAAAGAAATTGGCAAATATGTAGATGCAAAAGAACTGCAGCGATTAGAGCGTTTGGTCTACCTAAAGTAGTCCTAATCCATAGGTAAATACAATTTCATAGTTCCGATTTCTAAGGCATCTAAATGACCCATTTTAAGCGCATCTTTTGTGATTAAATGCAGGTGTAAAAATGAATCGTGGTGGGTAAAAATACCCTGATGTTCCGTCGAGTAAAAGCCTATTATTTCAGTGGCTTCATTTTGAATTGTATAGTTGGTTTGCCCTTGGTGGGCCTCATCAGGAGAACTGACTTTGGTTCCTTCGGGTAAATTTTGAATGTGAATAGTTGCATTGCTAACCGATCCAATTAATTTTAAAGCAAATGGTTTTTTAATTTCGGATGTTTTTTGCTGAACGAATTTTTCTAAATCGTTGATGGTTTTTACGGTATCGGGTAGAGCGATTTCTTTCCACTTGTTAACATTTGCATAAACAAAAAATGGAGCCGTAACATCAAATGTACGTTCGACCTGCATGGTGGAGTCTGACGTTACTTTAGATAGGTAACTTTTTCCATTATTAATGAGTAATTCTCCGCTAAGATAACTTTGAGGCCCAAGACCATAGAGCCCTTTTTTGTTGGGAATAGTATCTAAATTAATAGTTCCAGCCAAGGCTCCTTTCCACATCACATTTTTCATTGCTCCTACAATAGTCAGATCGTTGTAAGTAGTTAGTGATTTTTTATTTTTGAGTTCTGTTTGGCAACCTAGAAGTCCGATAAGTAAAAGACCTGTTCCTAATTGATGGATAGACATTATTATTTTTTTAATATAAAATGAAGGTAGTTTATTTTTTCCAAGTGCCGCCATATTTGTAATTAGAATTATCTTTTTTGAGAATAAGCAAACATTCTTCACAAACAAAAACCCATTCTTTAGGGTTTTTATATTGTATTCTGTAAAGGGTCGAAAAGTCGTTATGACAACGCTTGCAATATTTAATTCGTTTTTCCATTTTATAGTTAGCGGATTTATATTTTACTTTCAGGTCTTGTATAGTGTATGTTTAGCTTGTTTGTTATCCAATAATACATAAAATAAAAAAATAAAATATGTATCAAATTTGTATCAAAAAATTAAAATATAAAATTTATATTTGGAGGTATTGATACCAATTCAAGAAAACATTTTAATAAATATATAAAAATAAATATCCCCAATGAGTTCAATTACCGATAAACCCATTTCACTTAAATCGGAAGATTTATTAAAAGTAGAAAAATATAGTTTAGCATTATCAAATTTTATCACTCGCAGTGATACTCCCATTACGGTTGGATTGCAAGGCGAATGGGGAACGGGTAAAACCTCCTTAATGTCGTTGTTACTGGAAGATTTTAATAAAAAAGATATTGCTTGTTCGTGGGTTAATACTTGGGAATACAGCATGTTTCGTGATGCCAACGAAACAACTCCCGGCGTATTAAGAGCCATGTTAGAAAAATTAAAGAAATCTTGTGTCGACCGTGGCGTATGGACTTTAAAAGACGAAACTCAAGCAAAATTTAAGTCTGCCGCTAAATTTTTAGGGGGATTGGCCAATCAGATTGTTGCCAATCAAACCGGAATTGATGTAAAAGGTGCAGCGGAAGGAATTTCTGGTCAAGAAAAGGCAATTGCAGAAATTGCAGAAATAAAGGCATTAATTTCAGACATTATCAATGACTTAATTAACGATCCAAAAAACCCGATACAAAAAGTGGTATTTTTTGTAGATGATTTAGATCGTATACCACCTGGAGACGCTGTAGAAGTTTTAGAGGCTCTCAAAAATATTTTTGATATTCCTAAGTGTGTTTTTATTCTGGCCATCGATTATGATGTGGTCGTTAAAGGATTGGAATCAAAGTTTGGGCCTAAAACAGAAGAGAATGAACGGGAGTTCCGATCTTTTTTCGATAAAATTATTCAGGTCCCTTTTTCCATGCCAACAGGAACTTACGACATTGAAAACTTTTTGGTTGAAAAATTAAAAACAATTGGGGTCGAAATTTCGGAAGATGATAAAAAATTATATACCAGCGCGGTAAGACATACCATTGGTTTTAATCCAAGAAGTTTAAAGCGCTATCTAAATTCTTTTAGTCTGATCAATCATTTAAAAGAAGTGGAATCGGATGAAGAAGCACAACAAGATGACGATTTTATGTTGTTTGCTATTTTAGGAATTCAGATATCGTATCCAAAAATATTTAGATTGCTATCACAGAAATCTAATTTTCTTCAATGGGACAAAGGATTTGGTAATAAATTTGGAGTAGAGTGGGATGATGTTAAAGAAAAAATAAAAAAATATGGAGAGTCAGAGCTTATTGATGAAGAATGGGAACAAGTAATTTGGGGAGCTTGTCAAAAAGACCCCTACCTAAAGTCACGATCCTTTGCGTTGTTAGAATTATTAAATATCCTTAGAGATAAGTATAAAGATACCCTCGAGGAAGAGCTGGATCAGGCAATGACATTTGCTTCTATAACTAGTGTTGATGACGATATCGAAACCAAACAAGCCGTTCAAAAAGTAGGTAATAAAACAATTTTTGATGGTGTGGAGACCAAACTAACTCAATTAAAAGAGGAAGGATACGTAGATCAGGCCATTCAAAACTATGCAGCACTCTGGCAACCCTTAAATCAATTGGTAGAAGCTGATAAAAACAAATACCGCATTTCGTTTGCAAAAACAGGGACCTCATTTAACGACGAAACTCGTTTGGGTCGAGGAAAACAACAATTACTATACTGCTCCAATCCGTCTCGTAAAGCATTGGGAATGAAAATTTGGGTGAAGAGCAATACCGGAAAAACCAAAGCGATGTATGAAGCGATAAAAACCCAATTTAATTTGGAAGAAAGTGAAAATATTTCAATCGCTAAAAATAAAGACTTGGTCTTGGAGTACGGAATTTATATTGAACTAAAAGATCGGTATGCAGAATTACTAGCATACATCATTAATGAATTAAAATAATTTAAAAACCGTTGGAACAAGCCGAAAAACAACACAAAAAAGGAGTAGGTATTATTTAAAACAATTAATATGGCAATTTGGAGATTAACAGCTAAAAGAGATGCGGCTCGTGGAAGAATTAAAAAAGGACAGTCCGTAACCGTAACAACGATAGGAACAAGTGCAAAACCAAATTCGAGTCATGTGCAGAAAGCCTTTGACTTGGGTAGTTATAGTGTAGCACCAACTGATGCTAATTTTATTATGGAAAAGATAGACTAATAAACACTTTGAGTTCTATGAATTATTGTTCAAACTGTGGAAATGCTCTGAATTCAGGCGACCGATTTTGTCCCTCCTGCGGAACTAAAGTGGGATCCACAGTTTTAAATTCTAGCGCAACAGCTAAGTTTTCGCATGAATTTACCTCTAAAATTTTACTTGGAGGTAACATTTTAGCTCCCGATAAAGTAATTATTAGTGAAAGCGGAGTTACTTATATTAAAAGAAATAAATACCTAATCGGTAAAGACCGGGTACATCTTGTATATCAAAATATTTCCTCTGTCCGTATCGATCGAAAATTAATTGATGCAGATATCATAATTTCAGGTCGCGGTGCAGTAGAAATTACAGCTAAAGATTTTTCTATATCGGATGCTAAAAAAATAGAACAACTTATCAATCAATTATTATAAACATTTTATTATGATGACTAAAGAAAATATCACTGCACTTACCGCAGCTACAAGTGGTTACAAATTTCAAATAGCACTTGAAACTGCTTTAAACAAAGAACAATTAGATGCTTTAGATTATGAGCCTCTATTAGTTGAAATGGCAACAAACAATACAATTGAAGGGCAAGTAATTAGCTTACCACTCTACGAAATTGCAAGTATGGTAAATATGCACTTTGGCAATTTGTGTTATCGTGCTTATTACAAAGAAGAGGGTATTACCAAAACCAATATCGAGTATGCAGTTCTTTGGGGAGAACTGGTCACCAAACTTGCAGAACGCGCAGAAACTGCTACGGATTATTGTGTGTTAGGTTCTTGTGTTCAAATGCAGTTTGCACCTTTCGAAGACAGAGTGGAATGCGAACAATTTGCTAACGAAAACTATTATTATGCTATCGAAGCAATGGATAGTGTATATAAATTGGTTAATTTGGTTGGAGGGCATTTGACGGAGGAATATTATGAAAATGAAGAGCTAGTGACCAAAGCAGGTGAAAAAGCACTAGCAATAGCGACTACCTTTGAAGATTATACTACTATTTGTTATGACGAAAATTGGAATTCTCCATTTTTTGATACCCCTATCTATAAAACGGCAGCTGTAAAAGCTATTGCATTAAAAGACCAAGCCTCTGAAGATGAAATAAGTAATTTTAAATCATGCCTCCAAGAATGGGATGACCAAGATACTTTGAATGCTTTGTAGTCTATAAAAAGGCTTTACAAATAATATAAATAAGATTATAAATTATGAAACACCAAATTAACGGCATAGATGGTGTCTTTGAAGCAGAAAAATTAGCACTAGCAGTCCTACAAGACTATTGCTCCAAAAATGAATGCACTTTTAATGAGCTTAAGGAGATATTTCCGGACGAAGTTCAAGGCGACAAAGAGTATATAAAACAAAAAATTGGTGGAAACACAGGTGTTTTTGACACCTTGGTTGAAGCTAAAGACAGAGAAGATTATTTTGCGTCATTGGCCCCAATAACCATAAAAGATGCTACCATAGTAGTATCTAACCAATGGGGAGAACGTAATTTGCCTTTATTTATTGAAAAAGCGGAAGCAGTAGGGTATTCAATATCCTTAGTAGCCACAGAGGAAAGTACAGACACCAAACATTACACCTATATCAAAACAAGTTCTAATGAAAATAGCGACCAAGGTTTTCCAATTGTTTCCTCATGCGTAGTGCAAACCAATGGAAAATACACCCTTATATTTAATTTATCTCATGATGGCGATGGGGTTATGGATCAATATTACTTTTATGATATTCAAACTAAGATTGGCGGATCAAATGGGTCACCTTGGGATTTTATGGAATTTACAGACGTCAATGAGGAATGGGTGGAAGCTTATGGATCATTTGAAGATTTTGGATTAGATTCTGATAAAATTTCAGAAACTTTATACAACATGCGTTTGGAATTTATAAAGACCTATCTAAACGAAACCTCTGATTTTGTTCCTAGTAATGCAGCAATTCCCTCTGATAAGCGAGATATTCTAAAAAAAGAAGTTAAACA
Organism: Flavobacteriaceae bacterium; assembly: GCA_024232495.1. Classification (GTDB taxonomy): domain Bacteria; phylum Bacteroidota; class Bacteroidia; order Flavobacteriales; family Flavobacteriaceae; genus Marifrigoribacter. Next base: position 4,723 of record JAAEPP010000527.1, on the reverse strand, counting down.
TGATGGCGTAGACTATTTCACAGGTAATCTAGTTTTTGAAGAAGGAGATGAAAATATAATACCTTTAGACTGGGCCAGGAAAATTAAATGATAAAGAAAAATTCGTAGATATTTAAATGATTTTAATTTGATTGCCAACAGTAGTGAATTATAAAGATTATATAGGAGCCATACAAGATTTTCCAATTAAAGGGATCACGTACAGAGATATTCAGCCATTATTAGCCAATGAAACTGTATTTAGGAATGCCATTAAAGATATGGGCAATCTTATTGATAAGAAACCTGAATATTGGATAGCATTAGAATCTCGAGGATTTCTATTTGCATCCGCACTTTCAATGATTTATGGAGGTGGAATTAGATTGATCAGAAAAAAAGGAAAGTTAGGAAATAGTCAACTAGTGCGAGTTGATTATGGACTTGAGTACGGAAAGGATTCCTTTGAAATGGCTAATTTTCCTGAAAAAAAGGGGACTAAAGTTGTCATTGTAGACGATATATATGCAACCGGAGGAACCATGCAAGCAGCCGAAACCTTGTGTAAAAAAGTTGGATACGAAGTTACTGATCAATTATGCTTAATTGATATTGGAATCGTAGAACAACACGAAGTAAAATGTTTGATAAACTATTAATTCATAATTAAATTCATACAAAACAAAAAAAAATGAGTACACAAAAAAACACAGATTCAAATGAATCAGAATTCTTTTCATTATCCGTAAAGAAGCAGATATCTATCAATTGTATGAATTTGTAATGTACAATAAGGAACGAAGTGGATTTGAGGACGAATAAGATTTTTGAAATATTATTCAATAAATATATAAACAACTAAAAATAACAAATGGAAACTAATATAATAAACAAGGTTCGTATTATAATTCGAAATATGGAAAATTCAGAATCAATTGATGATTGTTCATATTTTGATTTATTTATAAGTTCATTAAACCTTAAGGTTACAACACCACTTACTACCGATTTTTTGATGAATATTTCAGATTCAATATTTTATGATTCCGAATATATTAGACAAATTAAGCAAATAACATCAAACTATTCATTGAATTATGATTGGGTCCCTCAGTTGTGGATTTCTAAAATAAATGATATTGACATTGGAGTTGTACTAAAATATTATTTTGATGGTGACAGTTCAGTATCTGAAGAATTAAACGCGCTTTTCAAACTAGAATCCGATGATGATTTAACTAGTTATTTCGAAAACTGCCCACATTCTCTTGAAGGATTGGGCTTGTAGTTGAAATTTAAATAAATAATTAAAATTAATAAGAATGAAGAAATTAGAAATAGAAGTATTAGGTTCCATGTATCAAGATTGGGATAATGAAGAATTTAGTTGGGATGTAGATAATATCATTAAAGTTAAGGTAGATAACGAACTAGCTATCAATAAACGCTTTGGAGAGTTTACAGTTGACGAAGACGAAACCGATTTGGATAATGGCATCTATAAACCAGATATTTTGCCAAGCTATTATTTAATAGATTATGTCGGTTCTTGTTCTGTTAAAACAGAGTCTGGAGATACTATAACCATACCTTATGCTTATTGCAATTTAAAAAGCGAGGGTAACGTAACTATCAAGTACGGTAAATGGCACTTAAGGGCAGAATTAGAAGTTGAAAATGAATTTAAACTGAGTGATTTGGTTATTGTTCGTTTAGATAATTTGATTGATGCTATTGAGTCTGGTGAACCTGGATTTGCCTCGCTTATATTATTGCCAGGTAAAGGAGCAATTAAGTTTAATGAAGTTGCTTCCAACATAAAAGACACCTATGAATGTTACATGGAATAAATTAATAATGGCAAGAGATTATATAAAATAAACTCTGACATTGGAGTTGTACTAAAATTTAAACAAATAATTAAAATTTATAAAAATGCAAACAACACCAGAATTTAATATTACAGAACTTAGCGTACATGATTTTAAAAAATTATTAACAGATATTAAGGATAAAGCTTCTTTTGAGGCCAGTCTCTTAAAACAAGTAGAGTTAAATAGTCACTTTTGGTCCTACCTTTTAATCTATGATTGTATTGTAAATGATGGTACTATGGAACTTTCTGGAAAATTCATTGAGGACGTATTAGAACCTGAAGGACAAACTTGGAATAATCCATTTAGATTTGATTCGGTAGAAGTATTTGATGAACAGGTTAGTTTAGCAGATTTAGTGTTAAATTATTTAGAGATGGAATTTGAAGAAGTACAGACAGAAAGAAAAAAAAGAATACTTTATATTGCTGCTTTTGGCTCTTACTTGTATTTCAGTCTAAAAGAATTTTCAAATGTTGAAGATTTGGAATCAAGTGATTTTGCCGGATATCTTGCATCAAACGACCATACTATGGTAACAAACGGAGAAGATGTTTTTGATAAGCATAGTATGGGAGATGATTGGATCGTAACCATGGCAGATGAATGGCTTATGTATTGTGGTTTTGACACTAGCGATTATGAAGGTGAATGTGGAGTACATTTAGTAAACACCGAGTTCAGAGAATTTTCGATTGATTATAATCGTATGGCAGAAGATATTATAGCTCAATTTGCATAACTAAAAACAAACTGTTTGATTAAAAAACTTTTATACATAGACCTCGATGGTGTTGTTGCAGACTTTGTAACTGCAATGAATGCTCACCCACTAAGGTATCAACCTCCTTATGATAAAGACCCCGATACCATTCCAGGTCTTTTTAAAAATTTAAAACCCATAAAAGAGGCCATTAGCGCTGTGAATAAATTACTAGATTCTAAAAAATATGAAGTCTATTTTTTAAGTACCGCTCCATGGGGAAATACTTCTGCATGGACCGATAAACGCATTTGGTTGGAGGAACAATTTGGTGATAAAATTGACAGAAAATTGATATTAACCCATCGAAAAGACTTGGTTAAAGGCGATATACTTATTGACGATCGACCCAATAACGGTGCAAAAGATTTTGAGGGTGAGTGGATACATTTTGGTTCTGATACCTATCCCAATTGGGAAATAACTTTAAAACACTTATTATGAATACAGCACTTTCTAAATCGAGATTTAAACAAGGACTTGAATGTCCAAACAAGCTTTATTTTTCAAATAATAGCGAGCTCTATCACAATGTAAAAAAATACGACACTTTTTTACAAGCCCTAGCTAGCGGAGGGTTTCAAATAGAGGAGTATGCTCGCTTACAATATCCTGAGGGTATCTTAATAGAAGATCCAGAAGATAGAAAAGATTACGATTACCAGGACTTAGCAGATCAAACTACTGCCTTGTTACAACGAGAAAATGTAGTTATTTTTGAAGCTGCGTTCTATATCGATCATCTATTTATAAGAACCGATCTTTTGGTAAAGAAGGGAAATCAAATTAAACTTATTGAGGTAAAAGCAAAATCGATAGATCCCAGAAAAGAAGATAATTTTTTAACCAAAAAGAAAAGTAAAATAGTTAGTGGATGGAAACCCTATCTTTTTGATTTAGCATTTCAAACCTATGTGGCTCAAAAATGTTTACCAAATTGTAAGATAACTCCTTATTTATGTTTGGTTGATAAAACTAAGGCGACGGATTACGAAGGGTTAAACCAATTATTCCGTATCAAAAAAAATGGAAAAAGAACGGGTGTTGAGGTAAAAGAAAAGGATATTAAGAAGCTAGGGATTAATTTATTATACACTGAAAATCTATCTGATGTAGTGTCAAAAATCCATAGTGGGGAACACACTTATTATGAAAATTTAAATTTTCATGAAGCCATCGATTTGTTGTGCGATATTAGAATCAATAACTATTACCCTAACTGGCCGGCAAAATTCTCAGCTTGCAAGCAATGTGAGTTTAAAAAGGATAGTACGCCAGAGGGGAAACAAAAAAAATCAGGGTTCCAGCATTGTTTTAAAACCCAATACCACTGGACTGACGAGGATTTTAAAAAACCTACTATTTTTAACGTTTGGGATTTAAAAGATCCGAAGTTAATGGAGCAAGGTCTGTTATTTAAATCACAATTAAGCCCCAGTGACATTAAGTATAAGGAAAAGGCCGGACAATTAAGTCGCACGGAGCGACAATGGCTACAAATAGAAAAAGAACGTGAGGATGATTTCACTGATTTTATTGATTTAGAAGGTTTAAGAGAGGCGATGTATAGTTGGAAATTTCCCATGCATTTTATCGATTTTGAGACCTCTACAGTTCCCTTACCCTTTCATGTAGGGCGAAGACCTTACGAGCAGATTGCTTTTCAGTTTTCTCACCATATCTATCATGAAGATGGTCGTATTGAGCATGCTTCCGAATATATAAACACCGTTCCAGGACAATTCCCTAATTTTATTTTTATGGAGGAGCTTATGGAAGCTTTACGTCATGATGAAGGAACTATTTTTTGTTATTCCACTCACGAAAATACCATACTTAACGCTATTAGAGACCAACTCAAGGCTAGTGATCATCTGCTTAAAGAAAAATTAATTGCTTTTATAGAAACTATTAGTAAGCCAAAAAATAAGCATCCCGATCCTTGGACCACCCCAGAACGTAATATGGTAGATCTGTGTAAGGTTATTAAAAAGTTTTATTACAATCCGCATACCTATGGTTCTAATTCGATTAAAAAAGTACTACCCGCTATTTTAAGAACCGGTACTTTTATTCAAAATAAATACAGCCGTCCAATTAGTGAAAT
>JAAEPP010000526.1 GCA_024232495.1 Flavobacteriaceae bacterium | reverse complement strand
TTCTAACTGATCCAAAACGACGTCATTGACTATATGTAAATGACCCAGACTTCCGAATACCTCTATCATTTCAATATCGGCCTTAAAGTGTTAATAAACCCAAAACGTTTTTTTTTGAAATTCGATAGAAATTGCCGATTTAAGAGGTTTGTCGAAAAGTTTTTTGCTCTATCTTGTTTATTTGCAATGCTATGAGCGTTCAAAGTAGCCAAAATCAGCTGTTTTCTGAAACAAAACCGCGGACTTTAAAGGTCTGGGGAGAGGAGTTGGATGCCGGAATGTACGTCATCAAGCATGGTCGAGAAGCGCGCCGTGAAGGGAAAGAAATGCCGGGAAGAGTCACACGCCACTATTTAGGATGAAAGATTACTACTGAAATTTGCTATAATAGGCAGGAAATTTATTTGTAAAGAGATTGAGGTTGGAATTTCTGTTTTTCCAACTGGTGAACTGGATTGCGGTGCTTTGTGGAGGTTGGAAAGCCAAGCCAGCTCACAAAGTAGCAGCGAGTATGCAAGACCTAGGCCCGAAGAAGACAACTCGTACAGCGAGAGAGCATCTTCTAGTAAGCATTTAATTTTTCTCCTTTTTTCTTAGTGACTGACTTACAGTTTCTTAGCAGTTTCTTATAAAATGAAAAGCATATCATCAGAAATGTTTATATTTTTCTTGTTTCTAAGGGGTCCGCTTCAGATATGGCCACCAGTGGAAGTTAGGCCTAAGAAAGCCTTCAAAATCCGGGGGATAGGGTGTAATCAAGACTTTTCCAACTAACTCAATGTCCAAATCACCCTTGAACAAGTTTCTTGTTAAAATTAGTGATACTCAAGAATCAGCTTTGTGAAGAGATGCCATTACTCCTCATCAATACTGTCTGATAGGCTATTCTATTACACTCTTTTTTTTTATAAGAATATTCAAAATTTTTCTGAGCCTCAACTTTTCCATTGTTTATTCTTAAATTTCCATTGTTCTTTGGCAATTTTGAGTCTCAATATTCTTATAAAATTTATTCTTATAAAGAAAAAAGAGTGTAGTGGGGAAAATTTCTTATATTGCTTGTAAGAGACTTGTCCTGTGACACTTTTCATAAAGAGAATTTGAGAGATGATTTCAACCTCATGTCAAAAACATTAATCCACCTTCTGGTGTAGAAGCTGAAGACTGAAGAAGGGCAAATGAAATTGATAACTTGTGTCGCATAAAAAGAACCTACTAATGTTTTTGCTATTGAAAAAAAATAATAACATAAGGCCATCTTGCTGTCTGATGTGTGATTCAATACATGAAGTTTGGCCCGGAGTTGATACTCATTGAAGAAATTCTCAAAATGTGTTTCACAACACATGAAATTCCTAAAGTTCACCAACAGTGATCACTTAACTGATTTTGATGAAACCCCCTTCCCGCATTACCAGCCCAATGCCAATAACTGATCACAAGTGGATTCTATTTTTTAGATCAGCATTTTCAAACATAAAAACAATCTAAATTTTCTATTTGCTAATTGTAGAATTATACAAAAATTTATTCTATTTTTAAAGCTTTTACAAAATTTCTTTCTCATCTGTTATATTCATGTTTATATTTTTGCAGATGAAAGCAATGCACCACAAACAGTGGATAAACATCCAAGAAAAGAAC
>JAAEPP010000525.1 GCA_024232495.1 Flavobacteriaceae bacterium | reverse complement strand
TGACCCTAGAAGAAAGTACGATTGTATTATAAAACTAAACGGACTTGACTTTAAGAAGGGATATATAAAACTAAACAGTGTAAATGTAAAGAAAAATATACCTCAATCCTATAATGTTCAGTTCTTTGGAGAGTTAAGTTCTGTTAAAGATATACTTGGTAATGCAAAACTAAAAGACTTAAATCAATTATCGCTTTATTCTTATGAGAATACGTCTGATAATGTTAGGATGGGTTTTAGAGGTGGTTTTGATGTAAACATAACAGGAGGGGTTAGAGAGTTTTCTTTACTTTTTGTATCTCAAGCATCTACTTCAGGTGGTACTTGTACTATTATTTTAGACTCACTTACTTACTCAGTTGACATTTCTTCAGGTTTAGACGAGAAAGAGACTTGTGAAGAGATAGCTTACTTTATAGATACTTATGTTCCTGGTTACGCAGCAGAAGAGCATACAGGCAGGTTTGTTTTTATAGTTGCTGACGAAGTTGGTACTAGAGGTAATTTTACATTTGTACCCTGTTCTGGACTTGCTGCTACTGCTACAACTGTAACAGAAGGAGCTGACCCAACAGGAGAACCTGAATACTTAACTACTCCTAGCAAAAACGGAGACATAGTTTACCCTTTAATATCTCACACTAGGGGTTTTGAATGGAGTGAGAATGATGGGTTTCATATAATACAATCTGACGAGGAGATAACAGCTTCAGACGCTATTGAGTCTACTGACAGATTGAACAACTCAGACTTAAAACCATCGATAAAGGTTGAAAGAATATTTGAAGCTAT
>JAAEPP010000524.1 GCA_024232495.1 Flavobacteriaceae bacterium | reverse complement strand
TTATTATATCTTCCAGTCCCCATACCCCAACTACCAGATGTAGGGTAAAATTCTAATTTTCGATCTAAGTTTAGTCCTGTTACTACAGCATTAAAGTTTCTTAAATATACCTTATACTCCCCCTTAGTAACTTTATCTGTAATAATTTCAGAGATTTGACTAGTAGGAAATTTAATTAAGTATCTACTTACTTGACCTGAACCATCTGATTGGTATGTAGAGGCTTCAAGTATTTGATCTAACCCAGTATTCTTACTAGGATATTCACTATATATGGTAGCATCTTTTTCAGGAAATATTTTATATACAGCCATTTGTTTTTATATTAAATTGTTTTCTGATTCATCTTTAAATTTTATCATAGCCTGCATATATGTGTTTTCGGGTGTGTAAGCATTTAATGTAAAATCTTTATCTTTTCCTTCTCTAGTCTTTAAAGCTGCACCTCCTGGTGTTGGGGATAATGGTAATGGAGTTGAACCTATTGCCTTATATTGCCCACTAGGGATGTTTGTTGAATTAGTTCTATTAGGGCCTCCAGACCCACCTTGTTTTACTCCAGCTTCATTATTTTCAACATCTAAAGCTGTTATTGTTAATGAAGAACTTAAGGGTGAATTTTGTAATTGTGTTCCCTGATTAAAATAAGGGTTTGTTTTAGAATATTTAGTTTCAAAATTTGCATTGGGGTCATTAATAGGACCCCCAGAAGGTTCTGGGTTTTGTGTATCTAA
>JAAEPP010000523.1 GCA_024232495.1 Flavobacteriaceae bacterium | reverse complement strand
TGTCCATTGTACGAATGATCTCCATACGTTTCCTCAACGGCAACATAAGCTGCGTTGTTGTTTGTACAGAATGAACGTAATGATACTCCTTTGTCTTCGAATTTACGATACAATTTGAAATCATAGCTTATATCAATTAATTTTTGGAAATGTTTTTGTGGTGCTTCAAATCGAACACCAATTTGTACTGGTTTTGGTTCAGTTGGTAAATCATATTTTTCAGCTAATTTTTTACCAAAATCAATTCCTGATTTACCCACACCAAAAATAAGTTCATCATATTCTAATGTTTCCATATTTACCCATTGTAAATCATCAGGTAACCCAGCACTATCTGTTTCTGCTACTTTAGGATAGTATACTTTACTATTATCAAAATCAATATCTGTAACTTTAGTTTCCCATAGAAATTCAACACCACCTTGAACTAAAAAGTCATACCAATTTTTACCTATTTCATGTAGATAATCTGTACCAACGTGCCATACTGGGAATAGTCTTAATCCAAAATATGGTTTAATAAAATCGGGCTCAGCTACAGGGTTAGAGCATTGTACTTCTTCTGGTTTAGGATGGAATCGTTTAAAATTATTAATTACTTGATCAAATAATTCCATTGCTTTTTCTTCACCACAATATTTAGATAATTGTCCTCCAATGGAAGTATGATAAGTTAATTTACCATCAGACCAACCTCCTGCTCCTAGGAAACCTGTCATTACTTCTTCATAAGGTCTTAAATATGGATCTTTACCCATATCAATAATGGTAATTTTACCCTTAAAACCTTTGTCAATTAGCTTAGTAGCAGCATTTACATTTGCTACACCTGCTCCAATCATTACTACACTTTTACTCATATTTTTATTATCATTTTAACACGTGAATATACGAACTAGAAATGGCGTCTCCTAGGGAGACGCCACAGATGTCTGTTTTTCTTTTTAATCTCGACTGGCTATGAATCAGTCTATATGTTTTTTATTTTAGCAATTGCAGCATGTACAATCACATGATGTTCCACAATTACATACTTTACAATTACATTTCATTTATTTTAATTTTTAAATCAGTAGTACCTTTTAATACTCGGTGTACTTCACCTTTGGTTATAAATATGGTTTCTCCTTTCTTCATCGATCTTGGTAGCATATTATCTCGTTGAATACACCATCCTTCGCCTTCAAGGATTTCTATTTTTCTATCTTCATCATCTTGATGCCAAACTAATTCCATTGGATCAACATCTTTAGAAAATGTTCTTATATTACCCTTATCAAGATAAGGATTTATTTTGTTTTTCCCCATTTTTTCCCTTTTCCTTTATCTTTACATTTTGAAGGTGTTGGTCTACAAGACGGGTATTTTGCTCTTTTTTCTCCTTTTTTTCTCCCACAAGCTTTGTACTTCATTTTTCCTGTCTTAGGGTCTTTTCTTCCTGTATTACAGTCAACCCATCCACCTTCTTTACCTGAGGGACCTGAACGTTTAAACCATTTACGTAATGATTCATCTTCAGTTAATTGATTAACAACCTCTTCTTTTACACCTTTCCAAATATCGCCTTTACGACATCTTACTACAGCACCTGATTTGTATGCTGAAGGTTTATCAAATTTTCTATCTGCTATTCTAAGACATCTGTCTCTTTTCTTTTTTTCAGTAAGTACCTCATCTAAGGTTTTCATATAACGAATATAGTAAGGTGCTCTTGCTTCTGCATCTTCTCCAGTACCTGGAGCTCGCATAGCTGCTGTTTCCTTTTGAGGGTAAGATTGACGATCATCGAACTGTTTAGGTTCAAGAACGTCATCCATTGTTTTTTTTACTTTTAATTCGTTCATTTTACCAAAATGTATTCATATTAGCACCTAAACCTAATTGACTTGCGTACCTAGGTAATCTACAAGACCAATATGATGGTTTTGTTCTATCTGTTTTTTGAGAGCATTTATGTCTAGCAGCAAATGCTTTACGTGCTTTAGGATTTCTAATTTTAGCTCTTAAACCACCTGATCCAAATGATACTTTTTTAATTTTTTTAGTTTTAGGATCCCTTACATAAACATAATATGCTTTAGAACCACCTCTTTTTGGTTTTCCAATTGGTGGATCTTTTTTCTTTTTCTTAGCCTTTTTCTTTTCGTCTAATTGCTCATCTTCATTTAAAGATTTTTCTAAATCTTTTATTTTTTGGGTTAAAAAAGGCACATTCCCACCATCTTTTGGATCTTTTATCCTTGCTTTTAATCTATCAATTGTTTGTTGAATAGTTTCTTCCTTTTCATATTTAGATTCTTTTAGATCGATCATAGGTAAATCTAAAGGTACAATTTCATTTTCAAATAAATCAAATTCACCTAAATGTGTTTCCATTAACCCTTCATCTTCTTCACATAAATCAAGTACGCCACGTGAATATAATTTTCTTGCTTCTTTAATCATGGATAAATGAGCATCAGAACCAATTCTGAATACATTTTCCATTAATGAGATGTTATTGTCAATATGATAAGATAAGTTTTCAGATATAAGTTTTTTAACTTTACCTTCAGTTAAGAGTGGTCCTCTTATTGTTTCACAAGTATTACATCCACATTTTTGACACATATCTTATTTTATTATAAATATTACTTAGATTTTGTTATTCTTAAAGACATTGGTAAAATTTTTCCTTGAGTGTTTCTACCTACAACATCATATTGGGAAGGTCCAAATAATGGACTATCAGCTTGTAGTTTAACACTAACATTCTTAGTGTTTTTACCTGGGTATTTTATTTCTGCCTTTGTTATTTGTCCTACAGCATCTAAAGCATCCTGAGCTGTAAGTATAGGGACAACTTTTACATCATCTCCTTTAATTTCTTTTACATAATAATAACCATACCCAACAGATGATGCTAAAAATGCTTCAAATTTATCATCTGCAATATTAACTTCAGACCAATCATCTACATCTCCTGTTTGATTAATATAATTATCTATACCTTGTGCTGTTCTTTCTCTATCAATATTAAATATGTTAAATAAAACATCAATAGCAGGAGCAACACTGTCTTTACTAGAATCATAAACTACTTTTCCATCTTCATAAACAAAGAATGGTATATTTTTTCCACTATAAATTCCTGATCCTGCTTTATTTTTTAATGATATATAATAATCTTTTCCTTTATAATTAATAGTTAAATCTGAGATTGTTTTTCCTATATCTTTAGGACCTTCAAAATTTAAACTACGTTTTGTATCAGTAGCACCAGCAAATGAAATATCATCTGGTGATAATTCTGAATTGTCTATCCCTAAACCATTATATAAAGTTTGTAATCTTATTGGTAATGAATCATTAGGTTCTCCTGCAAGTGATTTTGCTTGGCCTACAAAATCTTGTTCATATTTTTCTCCTTCATTTCCACCACCAGCTAAATACATAGCTACATCACCATCTTCTGTTTTAAATTTATATAAATTAAATTTACCACTTTTATTATCACCTGTTCTAGGACCTACTACTTCAATGTCATCTACAACATGAACTTTTTTAATAATATCAATAAATTCTTCGCCTGATATTTTTTGTTTATTACCTATTCTAACAGAGTTAGACATTTTAGTTAAACCTGCTTTTTTACCCACTTCTGAGTCTAATATTTTTTCTATTGCTTTTTTAGTATTTGATGTAACAGATGCTTCTTTTAAACTAAATTTTTCTTCAGTTAATTTACTAATATAAGATTCTAGTAAAGCTACATCATTAGGATTATCCATATCCGGATATCCTTTATCGAATTTGTAAGCGAATTTTATAAAAAATTTATCAAATATATTCATTATGCTTCTACGTCTACATCAACATCTACTTCATCTTCTACTTCAGGTGCTGAATCGGTTTCACTTCCTTCTACTTCGGCTCCACTTTCTGGGCCATATTGTAATATACGAGCAATAGCTAAGGCAGCATATTCTTCTTCATCAAGATTTAGTAAATAGTATTTCTTACCTTCTACTTGTGCTATCCAACTACGTGGAGTGAATTGAAGTAAGAAAAATTGTCCATTCAGTAATTTAATTCTGAATGTTGATGGACGAGGGGCAACCCAATCTATTCCTTCTAAGAATGAATCAAATTCATGGGTTAATAACGAAACTATTATATCTTTGAGTTCTGGGAATTTAGTTAGCTCATCATAAGCTTCAGCAGCATCATCTGCTTTGCCTTTTTCATCTACCACTTGTAGTGCTAGAGCTCTAATTTTTTCTCTTAATTCAGCTGCTGTCATTATTATACGGCTTTTATTTCACCACCTTTGTTATAGATGTTTGACACTTTAGTTTTACCATTACCTTTATCATAAGATACATTATAGTAAACTCTATCCATTATATCTTTATCAACTAAAGTAATTTCACCTGGGTGTCCTAAATATGTTACTTCTTGGCCTACTTTAAACCCTTCAGCTACTTTTTTTTTACCTTGTTTTTGTAAAAAAGATGCTAAAGCCATTTGTTTGATTTTCTTTAATGATTTACCTTTAAATTGAGGTGCATCTGAATCTTTAAAATCTTCAACATGATCTTCTACTGAAGATGATTTTGTTAATTTTTCTCTAACTATTTTAGCAATTTTATCAGATTGAATATCATGGGCTTTAACTGATTTATCTAATTGTTTAGATATTTTTTTAAGATCTTTTACATCTTTTTTAGATAATTCTTTTTCATCTACAGTACCTGAAGTACGTCCTCTAGCACCATAAAAATCTGCTTGTGCTTTAGCTTCTCTGCTTAAACCACTCATTACATGATCAACTGCTCTTTTTAACCCATCAATTTCAATATCAACAGGTGTATAATTTCCATCTGTCATATAAGAATCTATTCCAACTGCTCCTGATTGGCCTGCTTCTCTCATTCCTGCTAAGACAGCTTCTTCTTGATCAATTTTGTAACCACCCATCTGGCTGATCATAAATTCATCATTATCTTTATTATGTTGGAATATTACAGTTTGTGGATATCTTCCATTATTGTTTGTTACAATATATGATAAAAAACCTGGGTGGTTTCTAACTTCACCTCGTTCTTTTACTATGTATCCTTTTTTAGAAAAATAATCAAATAAAGAACCACCATCCATTACTTCAGTTAATGATTCATTCATATCATAATCACGGAGTTGTTTACTAATTTTGTATAAACGACTTTCTAATTTATTTAATTGATCACCATAATAATCAGCTATTTCTCCTCCTTCTGGTTCTGCTTCTTGCTCCATATCTCTATATAACTGATCGATTTCATCTTGGATTTCAGCTTTCATACCTCTTAGAGTTAAAACTTCATCAAAATCAAGTCTTTCATTAACAAATACATCACCATCATCATCAATTTCAAATCCTTCTTCTTCTAATCTATCAATGAAGCTACCTAAAGTAACATCATATCTATTAGCTGAGTATACATTATTAAAGGCGCCATAAGCGTCTAATCTTGATAATTCATTTGGAAAGTATTGTCTAACAATTTCTCTAGCATCTTCACCTGCTCTTTCGATGTTATCAGCTGCATCTCTAAGATCTACAACTGCTTGTTCTAATTTAAATCCTAAAGAATCTTCAACATCTTCACCTACTACTTTTTCATCTGGATCCCCTTCAAGATTTGCTCCTGATGGATCGTTAGCTTCTTTAACAAATTTAGCTTTAGCGGCTTTAAAGTCACCTTTATATAATTGTTTTACAATTTTACGTCCTAATTGTTCTAATTGATCTAAGTTTAGGGTGTGTTCTCTACCAAATCCAGCTAAATAACCTGCTCCTATAAGACCATAGTCAGCAGGATCAATTACATCTTCAACAGATGTAACAGCTTCTTCATTGGTTAAAGCTTTTACAATAAGTTCTTTGATTTTATCTTTATTCATGCTTTCTACTTTAGATTTAGCTTTCTTTGTTGCTATTCCATACATTACTTGTTCTGCATCCTTACCGTACTTTTTAACTAAATTACGTTTATTTTTCAATAAACCTTGAAGGACAACTTCGCGTGATTCTAGTTCTCTTTCCGTAAGTTTGCGTTCGTTAAGCATGTATTAATCAGAATTTCTTCCAACTACATATTCTCTAGTGAAAAATGTAATTGTATTTCCAATTTGATCAGCTAATTTATCATTTCCTAAAGCGTCTGCAGCATCCATTGCAGCTTTTAAAGAATCTTGTACTATTTCTTCTTCTGGAGATAATCCTACTTCAACCTTTGCTTTAACAGCTGGTTTTACGATATCAATTTCGTCTCCTTCAGCATCAACATCTACTGTATCTTGAACATCTACATCAACGTCTGCTTCTACATCATCTTCGATGTCAACATTTACGTCTTCTTCAGCTTCAGATAGTGATAATTCAGCTAATATAGTTTCTTTGATTTTAGCTTTTAATTCAGATACACTCATTTTAGAAGATTCTGACATAGCTTTTACGTCATCTTCTTCATATTTTTTACCGTATCCTTCTTCTACTTCAATCTCTTCTTTGTTGATTTTGTTTTTACCTGGTCCTTTAGCTTTACCTTTTGCTTCAGCATCACGTTTACCAAACTTACCATAAGAATCATCTCTACGATCTTTCATAGATTGTTTCTTATCTTTTTCAGCACCTCTACGAGCACCTAGAGATTCGTCTTCTCTATCGTCGTATCCTTGCTTTTTCATTTCGTTAACGTCTTTAGGTTCGTCAGATTTCAATTTAGCTAATTTTTTCTCATCAGCTTTAATGTCTTTTTCTAAAGATTTGATGTGGTCTCTATTATCTCTAATAGCTCCTTCCATGCGTTTTTGCTCTTCTTTATTACCTTTTTTAGAGTCTTCTTTTTTCTCATCAAGTTGGCTAAAATCTTTGTTGATTCTTCCTTCTCTAAGGTATTTTTTGTAATCAAAGTTGTCCATTATGTATATTTTTATTTATAAATATTAATTCTTTCTGTTAGAACTACCTCCTCGTGAAACATTACTGCCTCTACTTACAGTACTTGAAGTTCTTGTAGTAGTGGTGCTATTGTTTGACGACGGTCTAGTATAAATATTAGAAGAATTGTTATTATTAATCTCTGGTCTACCATATCCTCTAATAGGTCTGGAGTTGTTATTATTAACCCGTGGTTTAGAATTATTGTTTATATTAGGGTTATTTTGGTTATTATAGACTCGTGGTTTGTTGTTTATTCTTCTACGTATTTCAGTAGCAATTATATCAACGTTGTTTTGATCAACATTAACTCTTGGTTTATTTCTATTAACAACAACTCTATTTTCTATATTATTAGAACCTCTTCTTCCATTAATATAAGCTGTATTAGGTCTATTTCTATGTTGCCAAGCATAATTATTCATTTCTTGTCTCCAGCCCCAATTATTCCAACCCCAACTATTCCATCCATAATAATGGTTATTCCAACCCCAATAAGGTCTATTCCAACTATACCAGTTACTATATCCCCAGTTAGAGTAAGGATAACCCCAAACCCAATCATTCCACATCATATCTCGATTCCAATAATAATTGTAATTCCAATATCTATTACTCCAATTATAATTGTAACCTAAAATACGATTATTCCAATCAAATGATCTAGGTTGACTTAATGCATACTGAGCAAAATCATATCTAAATTGAAAATCAGTTCTTAATTTCCATTGTAGTTGCCTGTAATTTAATGTATCTATTTGTACATCAGCAGGTACTTCTAAAACTGTATCATAGATAGGATCATGTCCTACGGTACTTACATGCCACGTTGTTGAGCATCCCGTTAATAATAATCCCAATAATAATAATACTTTTTTCATATTTTAGTTTTCACATTGTTCAGCAATTGAAAAAGTAACCTTTTCTCTCATTGGGTCACCTGCATTTTCAACATCAATTTTAAATTTCCAATATGACCCAGGAAAATGAGTTTCTGGAGTAGGGTTACTAGCATTTTTTACCCAGTCAGCTGTTATATGAGCAGCTCCACTCCAATAACCATACGATTGTTGAGCATTTCCATTTGCTGGATCACAAACACCAGTTCCTTCTTTATTTTCAGGAGCTTGAGGTTGGATAATAAAAATAGTACCTTGTGGTGAATGGGTATTAGACTTCATTACATAAGTTTCATTTACTGGAATTGTATATTTTTGATCTTTAACATTGTCACCCCAAGTAGCATGTGTTGGTAATGGTTTTCCAGTATTATTTACAACGGTTAATTGTACAGTTACTGGATCTGTTTCTACTTTTTCTACTTTTTTAACTTCATTTTTACATCCTACAAATAGGAACATTGATACTAAGAATAATAAAATTGTTTTTTTCATTTTTTTGATTTTTAATTATTTACTAAATTCAGCCTTTTTTGTGTTTTTCACAAATTGCTTTCCCTTTTTACTACCTCTAACTTTTTTAGCAACTGTTGCTTTACGCTGTGCTTTTGTTAGTGACTGTGCTTTTTTCTTAGGTAAACATCTAGTAGTGGCTTTACCTTTTTTCATTGTACCACATTTACCAGATATATTACCTGATGTATTTATTCTTACCCAATCTTCTTTTTTAAACCAATCGCGTAAGGATTCTTGTATTCTTTCTGTTAGTTTATCCTGTGTCATTATGCTGCTGCTGATGCTATATCTTTAACTAATGATGATAAGTCTTTACCTTTTAAAGCTGCTTTTAAACCACTTATTGTTCCAGCTGATATATTACCTTTACTTAAACTTTGTAATGCACCACCACCTGCTTTTAGTCCTAAACCTAATATTAATAAAGCATATAAACTATTAGTTACTACACTTATTGTTTTTTCATCTTTAGTAAATAATTTAACTACACGTTTAATAGGGCTTTTAAAATCTTCTTCTAATTTATGAGTAAAATCTTCAATTTTTTTAGCAGCTGCTTCTCCTTTACCAAAATTATATTTTTTAAATAATTTACCAACGTATTTTGCTATAATATTAGTTAATGTAGTACCAGCTAATAATGTACCTAAAACAGAAATAGGGTCAATTACTTCATTTAATTCATCTTTTTTATCCTCTAATTTATCTTCAATAGCTTTTGCTAATTCATCACCCAACGAATCCATTTCATTTTCGTATAATTGGCCTTCTGCTAAGTACTTTTTTAAATCAAATGTATCCATTTATTTAGTCTTTTAATTCAGGGTGGAAAAGGATATCTACCTCTTCTGCATCTGGTTTTATTGAAACACCGTCAACAACTACTTCGGCAGGGTAAACTTTTACATCATCACCATACCAATATTTTATTTTATATCCTCCACTTTCTTCTAGTGTTACAAGTAATCCTCTTTTATAATCTTGCTCTTCAGCTTGTAATATTACTTCTTTACCTCTAGGGAGGATTAAAGCTGCACCTTCTACCATATTATTAGGTTCTTCAGCTTCGTTTGTTTTTTTCTTTTTCTTACCACTCATTTGGCCTTTACATACTTTTACAGCACGACCAGATAAATAAGCAGATGATTTTTCACCTGCAGCCATTCTGCGTTTACGATATGCTTCGCCTTTTTTACACAGTTTTTCGTTAACTGCTGCTTTAATTCTTTCGTTTAAATTTTCCATTAGCTTACATCCATTGAATCGTCATGATCTAATTCGATTCCTATATTATCAAATACTGGTTCTAAATCTCTGTAGTAATTAAAATCATAAGTTCTACCACCAAAATCATTACTTACTTGGACCCCTAATTTTTTGGCTACATAACGAATATCATCGCTATTAAATCTTCTTTCCCCTCTATAATCGTCTTTATCTTTAACTGTTAATTCGTCACCATTTTCATCTAGGACTTTTATTTTATATAAACGTCCAAAATCTGTATACCAAAAATCAATCTTTTTAATTAATGGGATAAGGCCATCAATATACATTTCAATTTCCTTACGGATTTCTTCATGTAGCTGATTTAGCTTCCAAGCGTGATGGTCAAAATTGTCTTTCATTACTTTTATTTTATTATAAATATGTAAAATTATTTTTTAAGTGACTCTAGATACTCAACTGTTTCTTTTACATACTCATCTACTCTTTCAACATTTAATTTACCATGCCATGTTTCTACATCACCTTGTTCAGTAACATGGCCAGTATTTGATTCATTTAGTTTAGATTCTACAAAATCTTTAAAGTCCTGAATTCTACTATCTATTACTTTATTATTAATGTTATTAAAGTATTCTTCATATTTACCTTCTGCTTTTAATTTATCTTCAAATTTAGCATAGCAATTTAAACAGAATTTGTAAGTATTATAATATGGTTTATCTACCCTTTGATCCATTATTTTTTTACATTTGGGGCAAAATAAGGGCATTACATGAGCTTTTTTAGCTTTGTCTAATTTAGTAATGTTTTGTTTTATACCATCTTTAATAGTCCAAGTACGACCATCTCTTGATTCCCAAATATCTCCTTCTTTATGTTGCTCATCAGGAGGTGTATAACCTACTGATTCTCTTGTTTTTTCTCCATATTTACCCTGAACAAGATTACGGATTCTTTCAACATCTTTCTTTTGAAATTCTTTTTTTAGTTGGGTCATAAACCTAATTTTTTCAAATCATTAATTACTTGATCAGCATTTTGGTAGAAAATTCCTGTACCACCTGCTGCGTTCCAGTTATCAATTGTACTACCTTTATCATCAATTAAAATATCAAATTTTGTTAAATTTGGTTTAACTGTGTGTTTTTGTTTAGCCGATCTATATGTTACTTTTGGCTTCGTTGAATATAATGTACCAACTTTATCTTTAACCCACAAGCCTTTTCCAATAATACTTTGTTTTTTAATAGAGGGTGCAGTTAACATCTCAAATGGATGTTGTTCTACAAATTTAACTAATTTTTCTGCACCAGGCATTATTTCAATACCTCTCCAAAATGCTACTTTATGTTTTTCATCAATTAAATCCCAAAAAGCATTTAAATCATTTTTTTCAATATATTCTTGAGGCATTAATCCTGATAAATCCTTAAATCTTTTATCAAAATCTGCTACTACACCATCCATATCTAAATAAATGTAATATTGTTCATCCTCAGCTATTTCAAATATAGCTTCAGCTAATCCAAAAGGATCTTTATTAGTCCAACTTCTAAATGCTATGTTTCCTTCTTCGTATGCTTCTCTTTCTATTTTTTCTAAGTACTCATCATCATTAACATTATCTGTACTAATGTTTTCTAATCTATTTTCATGGTTTTGATGAACGTGTATTAATTCGTGCGCATATGAACGTAATATATCCTTGGGATGTCTACCTAACGTATACAACACAACCTCATTATTATTCGGGTCATAATACGCTGTTTTACCGAAAAAATTATCTGCATTTTTAAAATCAGTATGGATAAATTTAACTTTAGGGTATGGTTTTAGTTTTAATCCATCATTTTCCATACTTGTAGTTAATGACTTAATTAAAGGATTAAAATCAAAATTAATTGGGTCTAATACTTCGTTTAATTTTTGTTTTTTTAAACGTTGAGTTTTTTTCTTAGACGCTTCTTTACGTTTAGTAATATAATCTAAACCAGTTTTTAAACGTTTTTTGACAGCAGGGTCTTTTGCTCTATTATAAGCTGCTCTAGTTCTTTGATGTATTAAATTAATAATCTGAGATTGTCTAGCGTGTGATTTAGCTTTAAATGACTTTTTATTTAGTGTATCTACTATGTCTTGTCTAGTTGAAAATTTAATTCCTACAGTATCTTTAGGATCCTCATCTGTGTATAATCTACGTTTTGAACCTTCAGGTTTTTTACCAGTGCCTTTTTTAGGATCTTTTTTCTTTTTTCTACCTTCTTGTACTACATTATTAACATACCCAAAAATTTCTTCTGCTTCTTCATCTGTTATTTCTTTTGGTAATAGTGGTCTTAATTTTTCTGATGATACTTTAGCTGCGTTTCTAGCTGCTGTTCCAGATGCTCCACTTTTTGTTACTGTTGTACCAACTCTTAAATTAGGGTAGTTTTTTACTGAAGTTGTTCTTTTTGCTATATCACTAAAATCATCTTCATTACCTTCTCTAGCTCCAAGTATGAATATTACATTTTCATCTGGGTGGTTTTTAGCATAATTGTATACTGCTTGAATTGGTGGTTTAGAGCTTAATTCTACTTCTACATTAATAGGTAAATATTGTTTATAAATGTCCCAAATAATTAATGCTTCTTCTGGTGTTACACCATCTCTTTCTTTACCGCCAATTAAAATAATAAATTTATCTATATCAGGATTTTTTTCTATTGCTGTTTTTACAACTTGAAAATGACCATTTGTAGGAGGTTTAAATCCACCTCCATACACCGCTACCGTTCTTTTTTCGTCTTCGGGTAATAGTCCTTTTATAATTTCGTTAACTAAACTCATTATTTATTTAAAAATTTTGAAATTGCTCTTTGTGCTTCTTCTCTTGAAATTGAATTATCAATTATATCTTTAACGCCCTGATCTGATAGTAATTTTCTTATTTGGCTATTAACTTTTTCTTTTTGTTTAGCTGCATATGCTGCTCTAGCTGGTGATTTAGGTTTTGTGTTTTTAGGAGAATAAGGTTTTAAGTATTTATCTACTATTGCATCTAAATCTTCTAACTTTTCATCTTCTAAAGTATTAGCAACTGATATAAAATTGTCATCACCAAATAAATTTCTGTATGGGGCATAGTTTTGAGTCACGTTATTCCATGTTTTTAACACGATTGCAGGCGCTAAACTTCTATCTTTACCATCTGATGCCTGAAATCTAAGTTCATTTTGTTTTAACGATCTTTCTAAATCAGTATAAACATAAAGCATAAATACTTCATACCCTACCTTTTTTAGTTCATTAACTAATTCCTCTGTTTTTTTATATGAAGCTGCTGTACCATCTAATATAAATGATTCTTTACCTGCTATTGTAGCTGCTACTTTACCTTTAAATTCTTTATTAGCATCTGCCATTGCTATTGCCTGTTTACTTCTTTCTTCAGGTCCAGCATTTTTTAAATCTAAAGATACATTTGCTTTTTTTAGATTTTGAATATAAGTATCATCTATATTTAATACTTTAAATCCTCCGATATTTAAACCTTTTAAAACATATCCTTTACCAGCACCAGGAGCACCAGCTAATATAATTGCTTTTGGTTTATCTTGACCACCAATTGCCCCAGCATTTACTCCTGCGGCATTGGTTACTTCTTTTAGTAAGTTATTTAGTTCTATCATATATTATAAATATCGAAGTTTAAATCATGTTCATCTTCTTTAAAAACTCTAATTCTTCTTTAGTTACATCCATAATATTTTTCTGCATTATTTCTTGAGCGCGTTTATATTCTTGCTCTTCCCAATAAATTTCTTCATCACTCATCATACTAAAATAATTTTTCGAAAAGTTTATCAATATCTTCTCTTGATTGCCATCCTAATGGATCATTATCTCCAACCATTACTTCAAAACTTCCAGCATCTTCAATACTATCACACATAGCTCTGTTACCAGCTCTAGATGTACTGTACATACCTTCTCCACATACTATAGAAATACGAGTACCATCATCTGTGAATACTTGAGAAATAATTCCTTTTACAACTGGGTGTTTAATAAAACCTAAATTTTTGAATTTCATGACCTTTATTTTTAATTATTATCCTTATTTACCCTGTAAATATACGAACTCTCCTCCGGGTAACCTAATTTTTTTGCGGGAATCTTAAAAGAAAGCCCGCGGGGCTAAGTTGTTAAGCAGTAGATTGAAACCACATACAATTAAGATTAGTGGATGGTATTTTATACTTCATGGGATCTTTTACCTGGACTGCTCCCTACCAGCTTTGACCTTAACTAACTTGGTGTGAATATACGACTCCTATTTCAGGTATCCTAATTCTTCCACGAGAGTCTTATATACACTGTGGCTAGTTGTTTTAATATCAATGTTAGGATTTATTTTTAGAATTGATTCTTTTACACAATCTAAATTATTACTATCCATATCTTTTTCAATTAAAATATCACTTTTAAAAAAAGGTACAAGATCACTATAATGGTCTGATAATACACGTTCACAACTAGAACTTTGGATTAGATAAATAACATCTCCATTTTTTATATCATGGATGATGTTATTATATCTTTTTAAATATTTCTTTTTAGTAGTTGATAGTTTATCTTCACGTTCATGGATAAACATCATTTTATATGTTTTATCCCATATTTGTTTACCTTCAAATAAACCACTATTTACTATTTCAACATCATCAAATATGT
>JAAEPP010000522.1 GCA_024232495.1 Flavobacteriaceae bacterium | reverse complement strand
TAACAAAACCCAAACATCAATTGCAACGGTTGGTTGCAATTGATGTTTAATTAAATTTAAACTATATAAAATATAACTATGGAAAAGTTAATTAACGATTTCTCTTTTGGACTTTTTTTCTGGCAAATGCTACTCTTTGTGTTGTTGTTATTTTTGTTGAAAAAATTTGCATGGCAACCTATTTTAAAAGCTCTTAATGACAGAGAAGAGGGAATTAAAAGCGCGCTAGAATCTGCTGAGAATGCGAAACTTGAGATGGAAAATCTTCAAGCGGATAATCAGAAGTTAATTCAAGAAGCCAGAATAGAAAGAGAAGCAATGATTAAGGAAGCTCGTGAAATTAAAGAAAAAATGATTTCTGATGCGAAGGAAGAAGCAAAATCTGAAGCTGATAAAATGATTTCAAATGCGCAAGATGCAATTGAAAGTGAAAAGAAATCAGCAATCACAGATATTAAGAATCAAGTTGCTAATTTATCTATAGATATTGCAGAGAAAGTTGTTAAAGGAGAATTGTCTGATAAAGGCAAACAATTAAAATTAGTAGAAGACATGCTAAATGATTCTACTTTAAATTAATAAAAAATGATCGGAAGCAGAGCAGCAAGACGTTACGCAAAAGCAGTTTTACTACAAGCATCAGATACAAATACAGCTCATGTTGTGTTTGAAGATATGCAGTCGGTTTCAGCGACCATTTCTAATAATAGTGAATTAAAAGAAATGCTTTACAGTCCCGTATTTAACGACGAAGACAAAAAGGAAGCATTACATAAAATATTTACAAAACAAACAAACAGTACCAAATCATTGATTTCTACATTAGTTGCTAATAAAAGAGCCTCTTTGTTAAATGATGTAGCTTCAAGCTATATTGAATTATACAAAGAATCCCAAGGAATTAAAGTAGCTCGAGTAACAACCGCTGTAGCTCTTTCTCCAGAATTAGAAGAAAAAGTATTAGTCAAAGTAAAAGAACTAACAGGAAGTGATAAGGTAACTTTAGAAAGCACTATAGATGAATCGATAATTGGTGGATTTATTTTACGAATTGGAGATTTACAGTACAATGCTAGTATAGCAAACAGTCTAGCAAAAATAAAAAGAGAATTTAGTAAAAGTATATAAATAAACGTCAGATTTATTCTGAATAATATAGTTGAAAAATGGCAGAAGTTAAACCAGCTGAAGTATCAGCAATTTTAAAGAATCAATTATCAGGTTACGAATCTACAGCTTCTTTAGATGAAGTTGGAAGTGTATTAACTGTAGGTGATGGTATAGC
>JAAEPP010000521.1 GCA_024232495.1 Flavobacteriaceae bacterium | reverse complement strand
TATCCTGAGGATATCACAGAGTTGTTGGTAACACCAGGCAATGATGCTGGAAACAATGATTTTCCAATGGATGTTGACGACTCCGATTGCAGTGATTAAGACACTGATTTCTAGGACAAGCGCACATAAAAAGTGAGTTACGATTAATTTGGAATATAAGCCCAGAATTGCAAAATGTATAATTTTATGAATTCTTTGGATGTTTTACATGTTTTTCAGGATTGTGTCACTGCCCCCATTTCGGGGTGCAAATGCTCCATACCCTGTAAACGGCCCCTGATATGACTAAATAACATCGAAATTTGAAATCTACGCCATCGAGTTGATAAAGTAGAAATATTTTTGTGTATTTCGATGTTTTTCAGTATTGCATCATTACCCCCATATTGGGGTACAAATGCCCCCATATCTTACAAATGGCCCCTGGCATGACTGAATTCCATTGAAATTCGAAAATTACGCCCTAAAATTGCTACAAATATATAATATTGGGAATTTGTTCAATGTTTCGCATGTTTTTTCGTGATAGCGTCATTGCCCCCATTCTGGGGTACAAATGCCCCCATATCTTTTAAACGGCTCCCAATACGACTGAATAACATCGAAATTCGGAATCTACGCCCCTGAATTGACAAAGTGCACCTGGTGGCGTAAATTCC
>JAAEPP010000520.1 GCA_024232495.1 Flavobacteriaceae bacterium | reverse complement strand
GAGCTTTCAAAAGCCCTCACTTTTATCAGAAGATGTCTTTGAGTAGTTTTGCACCAAGCAGCCAAGTTTGTCTTTTTGAACTTTTCAAGTTTTAGATTTTAGAGCTTTCAAAAGCCATCAATTTTGTCAAAAGAGGTCTTTGATTAGTTTCGATTCAATGGCCGGTGATTCTATCTTTGTCGTTTACTTCAAACGGGCGGGCAAGCCGTGCCCCCGAAGGGGCAGCCGAATATTGATGTTATAAGAAAATTTTCCAAACTCTCAGGACTATATATTTTTACGAGCAAAGTTTGTCTTTTTGAATTTTTTCAAGCAGTTTTAAAACTTTCAAAATCCCCAACTTTTGTCAAAAGAGGTCTTTGAGTAGTTTTCACCAAACGGACGGCTTACACAATGATCAAAGTTTGCTTTTTTGAGACTTTCAAATTTAAAGGTTTCAAAAACCTTCAATATGACAAAAGAGGTCTTTGAATATTTTTTCACCAACAGGGCGGCTTACAAAATGAGCAAAGTTTGATTTTCTGAGTTTTTCAAGTTTTAGAGATTTCACCAAGCGGGCAGCTCACATATTGTCTTTTTGAATTTTTCAAGCCTTGAACTTCAAAAGACCCTACTTTTGTCAAAAGATGTCTTTGAGTAGTTTTTCACCAAACATCTTCCAGTTTCTCAGCATTTTAGAAGAATTTTGTGGTGCCGACATCATCAATGGAACATCTAAATGTAAGACTTTTGTTGACAAATGCTGTAAACAACAGTCGGATGGTGGGTTATACCTTCGTAGAAAAGCCAAGTTCTTTCCAGTTTCTCAGCATTTTAGAAGAATTTTGTGCTACCGACATCATCCATGGAACATTCACATGTAAGGCTTTGGTTGACAAATGCTGTACTCAACAGTCGTTGGGTGGGTCATACCTTCGTAGAAAAGCCAAGTTCCTGCCAGTTACTCAGCATTTTAGAAGAATTTTGTGGTGCCGACATCATCAATGGAACATCTAAATGTAAGACTTTTGTTGTCAAATGC
Organism: Flavobacteriaceae bacterium; assembly: GCA_024232495.1. Lineage (GTDB taxonomy): Bacteria > Bacteroidota > Bacteroidia > Flavobacteriales > Flavobacteriaceae > Marifrigoribacter. The sequence goes on along the minus strand of JAAEPP010000520.1, from coordinate 12 downwards.
TGTAAACAACAG
>JAAEPP010000519.1 GCA_024232495.1 Flavobacteriaceae bacterium | reverse complement strand
GCGTAAAGAGATGGTACAACCCAGTTTGACATTTTAGAACTAACGAACGATTGCGTATTTGTCACGAGGATGGAAAAGTTACTTCCTGGGAAGAAAGTCGAGCACCGTCATACAAGTTTCGAACGCCGGGGGCTCGACTTCGTGGTGGCACTTGCTCCTCTGTGGTCGCTTCCTGATCCCGTCCTTGCGCCTCTCCACTCCCTAGTGCTGTGCTGTCAGGAGGTAGGGTTGGTAACGGGTTCGATCACTCCCTGTCTGGCAGGATGCAGCTGATGTTGAAGTTCCTGGCCCTCGGGTTCCTCGCCGCCGACTACAGCGTCGTCTCGAGGAGCGCCAGCATGTGGTGCACGGTGTACGAGGTGGAGCTGAAGGAGGGGAACTCCATCCACTGCGACGTCATCAGCGGCGCTGTGAAGACCTGCGAGTACCCCGTCCAGCCCTGCACCATGATCGAGCGGGCCCTGGGGTGGCGCACTCACAAGTACTCTCCGCCGGCTGGAGGCAGGAGGCAGGAGGTCAGT
>JAAEPP010000518.1 GCA_024232495.1 Flavobacteriaceae bacterium | reverse complement strand
CTATAGTAAAAGTATGCGTTTTGATTCGGTGATAAATAAATTTATGTTCGAAGCGAACTTTAGAAACCATATTCGAATATTTGGTGACGGAAATCAAATGCGATCTTTTATTCATATTGATCGATTGACTAATCATTTAAATAATTTTGCATTAACTAATACTATAAAACCAGACGTTTATAATTTTGTAGAGAGTAGTTATAGTGTTAATGATATTGTAGCAACTCTAAAAGAAATATACCCTAATTTGGAACTTACTTATTTAACTCAAAATATAAAAATGCGTAGTTTAAAAGTGAAGTCAGATTCTCGAATTTCTGATTTGAATACATTTAAAGAAACTAATTTAAAAAATGATCTAACTGAATTTAAAACTTATTTTAGCTTTTAAATAAATCTCATTTTATGAAATCTTTCTTATTAATTATCTCTTTTGTCTTAATAATTTCTTGCAAACAAAAACCAGAAAAAGATCAAATTACAATTGAAGTTCAGCAAGAAACAACTGATGTTATAGAACCCGAAGAATCTCATGAAAATATCGATGGTACTGTCTCCTTAAACAATGGTGAGCTTTGGTTGGCTAACCCTGAAACTACAGAAGGAATTCAAAAAATGAAAAAAAGAATGAGTCTTTTTAATAATTCCGAAAACTTAGAAGCATATGTAATTTTAAAAGCTGGTTTGGAGGAAGATTTTACCGAATTATTTGAAAAATGTACCATGAAAGGAGAAGCGCACAATCAATTACACAATTATCTTTTCCCTTTTTTAGATTTATTTGATGGTTTAGAGACTTCAGATTTAGTAGTTTGTAAGAAAAGTTTTTCTGAGTTAAATATTCACTTAAACGAATACTCAAACTATTTTAAATCTAAAATTGATAACTAACGGCTGCAATAAAATTAATTCCTGCTGCTGTTATTCCCGAAGAGTACGTACGATACCTTTGATTGGTAACATTCTCTAAAGTAGCATTTACTTGTAATGCTTTTGTAAATTGATATTGAGCTCCAAAATTTAATGTATACCAGGAAGGTGAGTATGGATTTCCATTTTCATCTAAAGCATATAAAAAAGCCTTGTTTTGCTCTTCTGGGGCAAGATCCTCATAATCAAATTGACCATTGTACACGGTATATGCATCCAATTTTAATTTTTTACATTTCCAAACTAAATGGGCATTACCAAATTGTGGAGCAACATGCCTAACGGCCACTTTACTTCCATCCTCTTCAACTTGATGACCTCCAGTATAATTATATTGAGAAGTGAACTGAATATTCTTCGTCAAATTTACTTCAATCCCTGCCTCAAAACCGTAAATCTGTGCTTCTCCTCCATTCTGTATGGCTTGAATATTACTTAATTCTCCTTGATAAAAAATCTCTGTTTGGCCGTTTATGTTATAGTCTCTTCTTACTAAAGCATCTTCTAAAAAAGTTAAATAACCTGCAACATCAATACGGGTTTTATTCCCAAGTTTTAGGACAGCCCCTAATTCTCCATTGTATGCATATTCTGGTTTTAAATCTGGATTTGGCAACACCACAGAGCCTGGTTCACTATCAAATATTTTTCCCACATCATCAATATTAGGTGCTCTAAAGGCCGTTGACAGATTAAATCTCCAACCTAAAATTTCGCTTGCTTGCCAGTTAAATCCAATACTTCCAGTCAATGCACCAGTATTAATATCTGATTCTATAAATGGAAAATCGTAAAAAGGATTGTCGTAGTTAGCATAAAGTAAAATATGGTTATATCGCAGTCCTACTTGAAGAGAGAGATTCGCAGCTACTTTGGATTGCAAACTTACATAGGCTGCCATAGATTGCCAATTAGAATCATCGGGATAACGAGGAGAAGTTTCTGAGGTAGCTCCATCATCAAGATTGGTTTGTTTACCTACAGAATTTACTTTGTTATACACATATTCTAATCCATAGAACAATTTACTTTTTCCAAATTTTTTAATAAAATCTAATGCTGAGGTGTAGGCGTTAACTTTTTCTTTTGTTTCATACAGAATTGTATCTCCAAAATCTCGATCTCTTCTTCCTTCTTTAAAGTTTTGATAAGATAAGGTAAAAATACTTTTGTCGTAAAGAGAAGATCCTTTGTGAGTAATTCTTAAATTACCATTTATCCATTCTTGAGGGGTATAATCCCATACAGCGCTCCTTAGTTGACCTTCTTTTTTTCGTATCAAACGATCATACCTTGGATAATCACTAGTAGTAGTGTAGAAAAATCCCAAATTAAAGTCCCAGTTCTCAGAAGGCATAAATCGAATCTTCTGCATTGCGTTTATTTGTTTGTATCCTGAGGATACCTGCTTTCTCGGGTCTTTATTTATAACTAAAACATCTTCTCCATTTATAGTTGCCACATATTCAGGCCTCAAATAATCATCTGGGCCATATTTTCCCATAACTAAATCTCCAAAATCAGTATATGATATGCTTGTTAAAAATGCCCATTCATTTAAACCTAAATTTAAATCGACATGACCTGTTTTTTCAGAACTTGCGGTAGCGTACCTTGTCGTAAAATTTCCTGAGACAGATGCGCCATCTTTGAATGAAAACTTTGCATTTTTAGTATAAAAATTCATTACACCACCTATAGCATCGCTACCGTAGACAACTGATCCTGGACCTAAAATAACTTCGGAACGTTCAATCGAAAATGGATCAATTGAAATTACACTTTGTACATTTCCGCCTCTAAATATTGCATTATTAAATCGAGTACCGTCAACGGCTATGAGTAATCTATTGGTTGAAAAGCCACGTATAATTGGACTACCTCCCCCTAATTGACTTTTCTGTATAAATACATTACCGCTTCTTTCCAATAAATCAGCAGAAGTTTGAGGGTTTGTAAACAGGACATCCTTACTTGTTATACTAGAAATTTTTTGAGAAATCTCTTTTTTATTTTGTTCAAATTTAGAGATAGATAATACCACCTCATCAAGGGAACTGGCAGCTGGGCTTAAAATTATTGTATTTCCTGATGAAATAATTTCTTTTTTAGTTAAAAAACGATTGATATGCGAAATATGCTGAAAAGTAATCCCCTCATTTTCTGAAAAATTTGTAATATCAATATTTCCATCTATATCTGTTATCCCAGTAGTTAACTTTGAGTCATTAAATACAGCAACGCCAGCAATAGGTTTTTTAGTTTCCTCATCTAAAACTTGAATAGTTTGAGCTTGAATTACTGACGAGAAAACAAAAAGGAAGGTAATTGTAGATAGCAGTTTCATGCTTATTCGAATATCTGATTTAAGACTACTAGTGACTTGGGATTTTTAAAACCGTGCAAATGTAATTGATAATATTTCAAAAGCAAAGACAATAGATCCGAACGTTCCATTTTTGTGAGACTTATTTCGTATGATTTATCAAAATCTATGCCGAAAAACTCTTTTAAATTTGTTACCCGGTGGCTCCTTTCAGAATATTTATCGCTATTTAAATCTTGAAATACTCCCTCCATCAAATTAAAATATGGTTTTTCTTCGGTATCAGTATCTGGATAAAAACCAAAATGCATACTTAATTTCAGTAAAAAAAGTATGTGAAAATTGAATATTTTATCCGACTGATCGAGCCATAATAGCGATTCTTCTATAAAGTTAAATAGATCAATATCCTCTGCCTCCTCATTAATTGCGGTTACTAATATTTCAGCAATAAAAATAGTCATACTACTTTTTATAATCTGAGTGTGCAATGTTTGGTATGAACAATAAACTTTCGCTTCCTTGATTCTTTCCAAGTTTCCTTTGTTTTTATGGGAAGCTTCTATTTCTAAAATAGTTAAGGGCTGAAATAGTGATACTTTTAATTTTCCTTTCTTAGATTTTAATATATTTCTAAGTAAATAACTTTTAAGACCTGAAGAGGCAGTGAAACATTTTACTATAAGATCGGAATCTCCAAATTTTAAAGAGGATAGCACAATAGCTTTTGTAGTAATAACCATTATCTTATAATCATAATTTTAGTAACTTTAGTTAGTAAATTATCATCAGAAGTCACTAGAATTAAGTAAACCCCAGAGGCTACTTTGTATTTTCCAAAAGCAGTTGTATCCCACTGTACACTACCTCCTTCAGAGGTAGTTTCAAAAACTAAATTTCCAGTAATGTCCGTTATTTTTATATTAGCTTTCGCAGTTAACCCATCTATGGTCACATTACCAGAAAAGTTTGGTCTAACTGGATTTGGAAAAGCATAAACATTTTCAAGATTATCTTCAGGCGCTGTTGAAGTTCCGTTGTAGGCAACCAATCCATCGTTAGTTGCAAAATAAACTTTGCCACTTGAGTCATCTATTGCAATATCTAATACGTTATCTGAAGGTAATGGAGAATTATCTGAAGTGAAACGTAATAAGGTTTCTTGACCATTTGATGATAAATAAAATACTCCGGACGTAGCGGTAGAAATCCATTTATTATTAGAGCCATCTACTTCTATATCTGTAATTGATTGCAAAAACAATAACTCTTGAGGAACTCCATCTTCTAATATGATAATTGGTTGAGCATCTGTTTCTGCTCCATCTTCAAAAAAACTTCCGATGCTATAGAGTACACGTAAACCTTTTCGAGTGCCTATCCATAGTCTATTCTGATTATCAAAAGCTAGTGCTTTAATATCTGTTGTGGGTAGGTTACCTGTTCCAAGCCCTTCTCCAATTTTATTAAATTGATTTGTAGTTGGATTGTATCCTATTAATCCACTGTCTACAGCTCCAAAAAACACATATCCTACCCGACTTACTGCTAATTTACTTAATGCTAATTCAGTTTCAGCATCAATGATGTTAGAAATATCAATGGTTTGAAATTGACCGTCAGGTGTTAATTTTAAGAGGCCCTCATCAATTCTTGATTGAACTAGCCAGAGGTTTTGATCTCTATCAAAGTCAGATCCAAATATCCTAATTCCTAATGCTTCATTACCATTTGGGATATCCATCGGACTATTAGTTTCGTTATACAAGATAAAAGGGTCCTGACCGTTCAATTTGATTAAACCCTTTTGGTATGAGCTTATATAAGTTACAAATGGATTATTTTGATTTATCTTTACGTAAACCAAATCATTTGCATCGTCAACTCTTAATTGATCAATAAGCGAATCGTATTTAATATTTTTCCAAGCTTCATTTTTAAAATTGCTAATTCCCTTTCTTGTTAACGGGAAAGGGTTAAAGGTTAAATCTACGTCTCCATAGGTAACCCATAATTGTCCCGGCGAAGCATCAATAGAAAAAGGTTGGTTAAAAAGAGGGCCTTCAGGTAAAACTTGTGAAGCTTCTTGAGAGGTTCCAGGGACTACTAGCATTCCTAAAGTAGTAGTTCCTAGATAAAATGTATTGTTATAAAAGTATCCCGATTGTAAGTTGTAATCGTAATTTAAATTTCCAACTGTAGCTAATGGTTCGCCATAGCCCTCCTGGTATGCTTCAATTGAATTTTCTGTTGTGATTGTTAAGATGTTGGATTGGACTCCAAAATCAATAATATTAGCCAAGAAACTATCGATTTCTATAAATTCTAAATTAGGGTCTAGTCTAAACAAAACATTCATATTATTTAGCGTATAAAGCTCGTTCCCTAATGTTTGAATTCCCTTATATCCTCCTGATAAATTTGTAGTCCACTGTTCGTAATCAATAATATTTTCATCGTTAACTAATGCACTTTTTATACCATTACTAGAGGTGGAAGCATATATAAAATCTCCATATACCGTGGTTTGTGTAACAGCTATTTGACTACCTAAACTTCCTATATAATATGTATCTCCAAACTCTAAAGCATCTAAATCATAAACAGAAATACCATAACCTGTAGAAATATAAAGCTTACTGTTGAATTCGTAAAAATGATTTATTTGTTTACTATCGGGAGGAATCGTTAGTTTTTCTAAAATATCAACTACTTTTAAAATATTATCGTCTCCATCAATAACAATTTCTATTAAACCATTTTTGTAACCTATGATATAAAGTCCAAAACTTTCACTGTAGTAGGCAGTTGTTATCTCTTTTCCTGACAGACCATTTATTGTTGAAACCGTTTCGATTTCTTGAGTTGATAAATCATAGGTAAATATTGCGTTTTCTGCAGCAGCATAAATTTTATCATTCCCCTGGGAAATACTTTTTACAGACACGTAGGAAAAATAACCTGTCCAACTATTCTCAAAGTTTTGTGCCTGTAAAAAAAAGACCTGAGTCAATACTATAATACTTATTATTTGCTTCATAAGAATAATCACTCTTTAAGTATAACACGCTAAAATACTATTTATTTTGAATTAGATTTAAAAAGAAAAAGGTTGCCTCTAATTGGCAACCTTCTTAATATTAGTAATAAAGAATATTAAACTACACCTTGAGCGATCATTGCATCTGCTAACTTAACAAATCCTGCAATATTTGCACCTTTAACATAATCTACATATCCTGTTTCATCTTTCCCGTATTTTACACAAGCATCATGTATATCATTCATGATCGTGTGTAATTTAGTATCCACTTCCTCTGAAGTCCAGTTCAAACGAAGTGAGTTTTGTGACATTTCTAAACCTGAAGTTGCAACACCTCCAGCGTTAGAAGCTTTTCCTGGTGAAAATAAAATTTTATTTTTTGTAAAAACTTCAATTGCCTCAGGGGTACAAGGCATATTAGCTCCTTCACCAACACAAAAACAGCCATTATCGACTAATAACTGAGCTTCTTCTTTATCAACTTCATTTTGTGTCGCGCATGGTAAGGCAATATCACATTTTATATTCCATGGCCGCTCGCCTGCAAAATACTTTGCAGCTGGGTATTGATTGACATATTCACTAATACGGCCACGTTTTACATTTTTCAGATTCATTACAAAAGCTAGTTTTTCTTCATTCAATCCTTCTGAATCATAAATATAGCCTCCTGAATCAGACATGGTTACTACTTTTCCTCCAAATTCTATTGTTTTCTCAGCAGCATATTGAGCCACGTTTCCTGATCCAGATATTGCAACTGTTTTTCCTTCAAAAGAATCACCTCTTGTTGCTAACATGTTTTTTGCAAAATAAACATTTCCATATCCCGTGGCTTCAGGACGAATTAGTGAGCCTCCGTAAGAAAGCCCCTTCCCTGTTAGAACACCTGTAAACTCATTTCTTAGACGTTTATATTGTCCAAATAAAAATCCTATTTCTCTTCCTCCAACTCCAATATCTCCAGCAGGAACATCCGTATTTGGACCAATATGTCTTGACAATTCTGTCATAAAACTTTGACAAAAACGCATGACTTCAGCATCTGTTTTACCTTTAGGATTAAAATCTGATCCTCCTTTTCCACCTCCCATAGGAAGAGTTGTTAAACTATTTTTAAAGACCTGTTCAAAACCTAGGAATTTTAATATACTAAGATTCACTGTTGGATGAAAACGTAATCCTCCTTTGTAAGGTCCTATCGAAGAATTAAATTCAACTCTGTAACCTCTATTTACTTGGATTTCTCCGCTATCATCAGTCCAAGGAACTCTAAACATCAGAACGCGTTCTGGCTCCACCATTCGCTCTAGTAATTTGATTCCTTGGTACTCTTTGTTTTCCTCTATAAAAGGAATAATTACTTCAGCAACTTCAGTAACGGCCTGTAAAAATTCTGGCTCGTTCGGATTCATTTTTTCAACTTTAGAAATGAAATCTTTTATGCTATTATTCATAAAATTAATTTATTAAAACAGTTAGTGTTATTTTTTTTGCAAATATAAGCCTTATCTAAAAATTGCTATATATTTTTTAAAAATAAAAGAAATATCCTAATTTTAAAAAACATACTAATATTGTATAAAAATTAACCAATTGCCTGACGTAAATCTTCTATTAAATCATCTTTGTCTTCAATACCAACACTCAATCTTATTAAAGAATCAACAATCCCGGTCTTTTCTCTCTCTTCTTTTGGAATACTCGCATGAGTCATACTTGCTGGATGGCCAGATAAACTTTCAACACCACCTAAACTTTCTGCAAGAGTAAATATTTTTAAATTTTCAACTATTTTTTTTGCCTTTTCGTAACTATTCCCTTTTGTAGTAAATGATATCATACCTCCAAAATCTTTCATTTGAGACTTTGCAACCTCATGATTGGTATGATGTTTAAAGCCTGGCCAGTAAACCTTTTCAACTTTTGGATGATTTTCGAGGTATTCTGCAACAGCTCTTCCGTTAACACAGTGACGCTCCATTCTCACGTGCAGTGTCTTTATGCCCCGAAGCAGTAAAAAACTATCTTGTGGACCACAAACTGCACCGCTAGAATTTTGAATAAAATATAAACGATCCGCCAATTCTTTATTCTTAACCACTAAAGCTCCCATAATAACATCACTATGACCACCTAAGTATTTTGTAGCACTGTGCATTACAATATCAGCACCTAGTTCAAGAGGTTGTTGTAAATAAGGTGTTGCAAAAGTATTGTCTACACCCAACAAAATTTGATGCTTTTTTGCGATACTTGCTGCTTTTTTAATATCAATAATGTTTAACATGGGATTGGTAGGAGTCTCTACCCAAATTAATTTCGTATTTTTTGTTACAAACGTTTCAATATTTTCAGCATTTTTCATTCCTATAAAATGAAATTTAATTCCAAAATTTGCATAAATCTGAGAAAATAATCTGTAGGATCCTCCATATAAATCGTTTGTTGATATAACCTCATCTCCAGGACGAAGTAATTTTAACACTGCATCAATTGCAGCTAATCCACTAGCAAATGCCAAACCATAGTTTCCATTTTCTAAACTAGCAAAACTTTTTTCTAAAGCAGAACGAGTTGGATTGTGAGTTCTAGAATACTCAAAGCCCTTATGACCCCCTGGAGTACTTTGAGCATAAGTTGAAGTTTGGTAAATCGGAGGCATTACAGCGCCATAAGCTTTATCGTGTTCTTGCCCTCCGTGAATTGTTTTTGTATTAAATTTCATCTCTATAAATTTTAAAAACAAATATAATTATTTAACCGTTTTAGAGACTCCATAATCGTATAATTTGATATTTATTTTAAAAATAAAGTGTATCAAATTTGTATCAATTGTAAATTTTTAATTTCTTATGTTTGTTTTAAAATAAAAACTATGGCTAATAACTTAAAAAGTTTCGTAAGTATAAAGGGTAATGAGCAAGCGGTTAAACTCATTGACTCAATGATTGAGAAAGTTCAAAATAACGATAGTGACGGCTCCATTCCAGCATTTGCTACTGCATTTTATAACGATGTTGAGAGGGGTGAAAATGGTGGTGTAATGAATGATTGGTCTTTAAAACATCTAGGTTCTAAATGGACTACATTATATGATGTTCAAGGGGAGGGAGAATTCTCAATCGAATCTGCTTGGTATCCACCAAAAGAATTTTTT
>JAAEPP010000517.1 GCA_024232495.1 Flavobacteriaceae bacterium | reverse complement strand
GGGCATACAATACACACATTTTTTATAAGAAACTGTTCATTATAAATCTCGATAGCCTGATTTTCAAAACTTGATAACTTCAGTCCGTTAATTTGTATGAGTCAAAAGTAAAATAGTTTCAATGTAGTCTTCGTTAGAGAATGTGTCTAGAACAGCCCAGTGATTTCCCTTTGCACATTATTGTGACCTTTTCTAACCCTCATTCTGGCAAGGCCTATCGTTCAGGAACAATTTGCACTGGATGAGAGAGATTTGATGAAGTGAAATCTCATATATTTGATATGAACATGAATTTATGAGAAAAGATTTTCGGGTTAAGAATCTTGCAAAAAAACTTTTCCTAGAATCTGTGGTATGTAGATTAAGAATTGGTTTCTTTTAAAAATTCAGGCTATTATAGCCTCACTTCCATTCATGGCTTCAATAACAAATTAAATTCCAAGATTTTTTGAAGCTATCTAAGCTATAGGGCAAAATACTTATACGCTTTTTATAAGGAACCTTTTACAAGAAACCTACATGTAGAAGGCCAAAAAACTTAAGAAACTTCTTCAACTAAAGGTCCAATAACTAAGGAGCTTTATTATTATAACATAATAATCAATGGTGTAGAAATGCAACCTCTTTAATGACTCTCTTTAACTTTAACGTCATATGGGCCCGGCCTTAGCTTCTTTTTATTGTAACATGTTCTATGATCAAAGTTTATAGCAAAATGTTTAAATTTAACGATGTTCTTGTGTCGTCACAATTTCCTATCCACAAAATGAGCATTTGAAATTAAGGAACAATTAAGGAACTTGCAGAACGACAAAGTGGTGGAAAGATGTTTCAAAATAAGGAACTTAAAGAACTAGGCCCTGAGCTAGGTTCTTTTTTAAAAAAAACGTGTAAATTGCTTAACAGAGAAATTAGAGTACTCAACCTTGCTGTGTAGGAACCAATAGAAGACTATAAAAACGAGTGGCGTTTAACGAAGGCTGGATCCAG
>JAAEPP010000516.1 GCA_024232495.1 Flavobacteriaceae bacterium | reverse complement strand
TGCTTGCTTATTTAGTCTAAAGCCAATGGGAAATGGACATTTTTTGAGCCTTTTATATTCTAATATTGCTTCCTGGACAGTCCTGAGTAAAAAAGCCTATTAAGAACCATCTATTTTGGGCCAACTTTGATCAAAAACCAGTTGTTGATAAATATTCTTTTGGTATTAGCTACTATAAAGTATTTTTACGGAGTTTCTTGAAAAAATATCACGGAAAGAATGTAACAGGAAATTTGAGGAATAGAATAAGGAAATTTAAGAAAAGAAAGGAAAGCCGTAGGGAATTTTCCCTCAACATAGTGCAAAACAAGAGAAGGAAAGCACTGCACATTCCATACATTCCATAAACTCTGTAGATGCTCAAAACTCCATAAATCCTCAGTAAATTCCGTTAAAATTCGAATAAAATCCATGAAATCCATGAATCCGTATAAGTACTATAGTTTGTGGTAAAAATCAGTAAGAAATAAGCGTTTTTGAAGAAATTTTAAAATTTTTCACCATCCAATTTCACCTAAAATTGATGAAAACCGACTCGAGTTTTAACAGTGCTTTCACTAAGATGGAAATTTCCTGTTCGACAAAAAACTAGCTTTTTCGAAGGAGAAAGAAAGAAATCGAGTTTATTAATATAAAAGCTCTATATGCTCTCTTACTTGGTCTAAAACCAATGGCATTGGAAATTTTCTCAGCCCATTATAGCCTAATACTGGTCCATGAACAGTCCTGGGTAAAAAGCCTATAAGGGACCATCTATTTTGGATCAACTTTGATCCAAACAAAGAGTTG
>JAAEPP010000515.1 GCA_024232495.1 Flavobacteriaceae bacterium | reverse complement strand
TAACTCGGGGCTGTTGAGGATGAATGTGAAATTTAAAACTTTGATTTCTGATCCAAGAAATAAAATGGTATTCATTTTGTTAATGTCTGAATGAATTCTGTCCAAAATCTTTCGACTAAAAGTCCATTTCCTATGCTTTAATTCTATATTAAAGTTTCCAGAAATTCTGTTGCAAAACCAATTTATCTTAACTGTTTTGTACTTTTATTCAAAATCTAATTTATTTTGGTAAAGCCTCTTGTCCGTTTTCATAGGTTTGCTCAGATTTTACATGGCATCTCAATACTCAAATTATACTAAAATAATATTATTTTGAAACCTATTTCCTACTGCATATGATGAAATGCAAATAAAAACAAAAAAGCCCGAGATTCCCTCTAAATTTGAAACTTTTTATTATGTACCCCCTTCCATATTCGAGTCTTTCAATTTATCAACGGTCGCTGAAAATGTAGGCCTGAAATGAATTAAAGACTTGATAATCTCATTTTAATTGTTGTCTAAAGAAAGCTAAGGTCCATGGCTGTCATTTTATCCAAAAATATCACTCCTGTATCATGGAAAGTGGTCATAAATTGCTTTGTAAATCTGGGCCTAATTTGAGTTCAGGACGTTTTGGTGGCCATTTCAACCTCCTCGTTCGACTACTTTTAATACGTAAGTGTAGTTTTCTGAAAG
>JAAEPP010000514.1 GCA_024232495.1 Flavobacteriaceae bacterium | reverse complement strand
CCCAGCTTCTTTGAGTCACTGGTATGGCTATTATGCAAGTCGGTTTCATGCACCCCCTTTTTTTTTTTATTTTCGTTTTAACTGACTGAGAATCCCAATAATCCTGAATCACCAAATGATCTTGTTGCTGCCTTTACTGTTCTGGGGATAAACCTCACATAAATAACCTTTCCATTGGGAATTTGATTGATCGACTTGCAAGAGGGGCCTTGTTCACTAGCAACAACATCACATTCAATGTCTTTACCCATTTTGGGGGTAAAGTGCTTTTCACAGGCCTGCTTTACGTTTTCTAATGAATATTCGACATCTTCTCCAAAGGGCACAAATTCCCTCGGACCCATGCGGGTATACATTTGTGCCTTACCCGAAACATCAACAGAAAGCAAAAACTCTAAACTCAAACTCAAAATCTTTTATCAACAAAACAAATATTAATTACAATATACCAATGTTAAAATACAAAATATTAGCAATAGCAATTAAGAAATTTAGTTAAATGAATACAACAGTTAAATTAGTTTTGTTATGTTGAAGGACACATGAAAAAAACTCATGAAGAGCTATCGAGTCATGTGCCCTAGATGACGCATTTAAACATAAGAATAGAATTTCGATTTCAGTTTGATAACAGTAACAGTAAGACATAAAAAAAGGAAAAAATAACGAGGCGGCAGGATAGTAGATATTTCAGGGATAGATTTAAGGCTAGTAAATATTTCAGGGATGGATTTAAGAAACTTTAAGGTGCAATTTTCGTTTGTTAGGAGTTCTGTAGAAGATATGATTTCATCAATTTTTTAAAGGGATGTTTGTTGCGAGTATTCTAAAGTTCGATCGGCAAGCTATTCCAGAGTTTAACCCCATCGAATGTTAAAAAGTTTTTTTTGAAATTTGTAGTAATAGAGGGAAGAGAAAAACCAAGATTGGACGATTGTCTTGTATTATGACAATGCAGTTTACTAGTTTTAATAAATTCCCTTTGAAGAAAGTTACTGTGATTTTCTTGATTTGTTTGGAACATAAATTTTGCTGTTTCAAGCTTGTAGAGTTTTTCTAAGTTTAATATCTTGAAACGTTTAAAAATTGGTTCTGTGTGTGCTGTATAGGAAGCAAAGTCTATTACTCTGATAGCTTTACGTAGGCTTATTTTTAATGGTTCAAGAGTAGTTTTATTAGCACAACCCCAGTTTAAAAGTCCATAAAGAACATGGGATTGAATAAAAGAGTTGTATAATGTTACAAGGGTGCTTTTTGGCACAAGATGTCTTAATTTATAAAGGATACCAATACTTTTAGATATTTTAGTATTTAGCTGATTTATGTGCTGTTTCCAGTTAAGTTTTTCATCAATTAAAACACCGAGATATTTTGAATAGGTTTCTTGTTTCAAGTTTTCTTCATTTATTTTTATATTTATGGCTCTATTATTCTTATGAGGTCTTACTATAAGAAAGTTAGATTTAGCTACATTGAGTGATAGTTTATTAGCTAGAAGCCATTCAGAAACATTTTTCATTTCAAAATTAACTGTTTGTTCAATTGTGTATAGGCTCTTATCAGCAAATAAAATATTTGTGTCGTCCGCAAAAAGACGAAATTCAAGGATTTTAGAGGATTTATAAATATCATTAATATAAAGCAAGAAAAGAAGGGGGCCTAATACGCTCCCCTGTGGCACACCACAATTGATGTTTAATTCTTTTGAGTTTTCACCATTCACAGTAACAATTTGAGTTCTATTATCTAAGTATGATTTAAACCATGCATGACCTACTCCCCTAATTCCATAGTGCTCCAACTTATCTAGTAGAATTTTATGGTCAACTGTATCGAATGCTTTAGACAGGTCGAGAAATATGCAACATGACGTAAGATTATTCTCAATGTTATTAATTAATTGTGATTGTAGCTCCAAAATTGCTGATGTGGTTGATTTATCCTTTTGAAAGCCATATTGATGTTCAAAAATGATTTTATGTTTATTTAAGAACTGAACCAAACGGTGATTCATTAATTTTTCAAGTATTTTACTAAATATTGGAAGAATTGAAATAGGACGATAGTTTCCTATTTCTTGTTTTGATTTGCTTTTAAAAATTGGAGTAACCTTTGCAAATTTTAACTTTTCAGGAAATACACCTTCTGTGAAAGATGAGTTAGCAATAATAGAAAATGGTTTTGACAGGGTATGACGAACAAGCTTAATTAACTTTGGAGGAATATCATAGGAGTCATTTGCTTTATTTTCATCTAATTTAGCAATAATGTCATTTACTTCTTCAGGTGTTACTGGATCTAAGAATATACTATCAGGATTGTTATTTTGCATATAATTAGAAAAATGCTTCGATGCTGACTTCATTTTTTCTTGTAATTTTTGAGCTATTGTCGTGAAGTACTTATTAAATGAGTTAGCGATTGTTTTATTATCTGAGATTAGTTTCCCATTTACCTGTATGTTTAGGACAGGGTTTTTATTATTTATATTCTGGTTTATGATCTCTTTAACCCCAGACCATAGCTTTTTAGAGTTTTCTTTGAAATTATCAAAGTATGTAATGTAGTAGTCCTTTTTACTTTTTCTAATAAGGTGATTAATTTGATCTCTGTAATATTTATATTTCTTATAAAAGTCAGATTTCTTTGTTGAAAGAAACTTTTTATAATATTTATTTTTAATTGATATCGATTTTAAAATTCCTTTTGTAATCCAGGGCTTTTGACGCTGTTTTTGCATTTTCCTTGAAATTGGCTTCAAAGGGGCATGTATTTGCATTTTATTGATTAATATGAATGAAGTTTTTTGTATTGTTCATTAGCCCCTTGAATTGATAATAAGTTCTCTTCAAAAGCT
>JAAEPP010000513.1 GCA_024232495.1 Flavobacteriaceae bacterium | reverse complement strand
TTGTTTGTTATTGTTTAATAAATGAGAAATTATAATTACCAAAAGAAAGAAGGTTTTTCCTCAGCAACATCATCCTTATCCCACTGAACCAAATCATGTAGAAATGGTGTCTGGTGACCATTGCTGGCCTTCTGTTTATTGCACTTGCAGCAAATATCTTTTTCTGCATTATCTCTGGCCATCTTGCATCTACATGACAAAAAATTAGAGATATCACAGAGAAATTGCAAATCATTCACAGGGGTCAAGGCCTTTCCAGGAAGGAAATTGCAGCAGAGTGAATAATCGCTCTGGTTAGTTGGTTTGCAAGCTCAAGCAGTTAGGTAACTAGCATACTTGCTAAGCTAAAGTTAAAGGCCTTTATGCAGCAAAAAATTGATATCAATTTTATTAGCTTAAGTCAAAATTTAATCTTTCCTGATCATGTTGGTGTTAATTTCACGCTTCTAGGACAACTAGAAGTATTTTTAATCATTTTTTGAAATTAGGCACTAACTGCGAAATCAAGAATCGATTTATGACGTCATAACGAGTACATATTCGGAAAATTACTATGGCAGTGTATAGGAAGAAAATGTTTGAAAGGGTATTGCATCTAACAGGCTCAATAAATAGCCAGATCCGATATGGGACTAGTAATTTCAATCTTTTGCGCGTTCAAAAAAATCATTTTCAAAACGTTTCGACCCACAGGGGGGCTGTGGTTTCCGTTTGAAAAAGGGCACAACGCACATTTCTTATCACGCGCGGTCAAAATACCCGCGTAGCTGGTTTCCGGCGTATATCAAATCAACAACAACTTCAGATCTGTCATAGGGACAGCGCGTT
>JAAEPP010000512.1 GCA_024232495.1 Flavobacteriaceae bacterium | reverse complement strand
GGGTCTACATCCTATCTTTTTCAGCGTGTCAAACTACCTATTTTCACCAAGTTTCATGCTGGTATCACATTTTGCACGATTCGACTGTTTTTATGTGATAACCGCCCTGACTATAAACTAATCGTACATAAAAGAAAATTACGGAATTATATCAGTTTCACTAGCCAAGTTCGATTTTGGCATCGAAATTGTTACCCCTTTGCTCTGTATATTATTGTGACGTCATTTATAGTGAAAAGGAGGCTGATTTGGATTTCAGGCTTTTATGCCCTTTAACTACTTCGTATGTTATGTTTTTGCATGTTATATTGGATAACATGGTTAACGGAACGGTTAAAACATAACACTTTTAATGCTTCAGTACTAAGATTCTCACGATTAACATCGTTAACGACTTTTATTTAAATAATAGCCTTATTATTTAAATAAAAGCCGTTAACCGTGTTAATCGTGAAAATCTTAGTACTGAGGCATTAAAAGTGTTAAGCGTTAACCGTTCCGTTAATCGTGTCATAATAAATGTGTAGATAATTTAATGAAAGAACTAGGCCAACATGTTAATTTAAGGCATGTTTCTAGAATTTTGTTATATTGGATAACACGGTTAACGGAACGGTTAACACTTAACACTTTTAATGC
>JAAEPP010000511.1 GCA_024232495.1 Flavobacteriaceae bacterium | reverse complement strand
ATCAAACTCTATACCAGTAATAGTATTTCTGTCTGCGTCTTCATAACTATCATCTATCTCTGTTTTTATAGCGTAATGCAATAATGGCTTACCTAATGTTGGATTAGGGAAGTTATCGCCTTTATTATCTTCTACAAACCATCCCCATTGTATATCTGTAAGACCTCTATAGTCTCTTCCTGAAATACGCTCAAACATCATTTTCTCAAAACCGTTACTAACCTTGTAATTTCCTCCGTCAAATATAAATGAGTTAGTGTTTTCTGGCTCTATATCTCCATCTTCTTCTGCAAATCTAATGTTATTAGCATTAAAGTCCATATTACCCCAGTCGTCACGTGTTACCTGCGATTGATTTATAGCTAAAAACGTCTTTGGCTCTGAAAATTTGTATTCTATAGTGTTATATGGAGATATTCTTGATACTGTAGTCTCTGAAATGTCTACATAAGGAGTTATGTCGTACTGAACTCCATCATCATAGTATTTATCCAAAGGTTTAACGTTAATTAAATAAGAATTATCGTTTAACCTTTCCTCGAAAGCAACCAAGTTGTATGTTTTGAATATATCTGATAAAAAGTCTATAATCTTCATATCAGGCATTAGTAATTGAGGGTTTATGTAGTTTAAGTTATTAATTGACGATAATGTGCTGTCTATAGAGTATCTAGATACATTTATAACCCTGTCGGTTTCAAATATACCGTCTTGTTCTATCCTTGTCTTTGTAATGACTAAAGAAGGGGTGTATGATGATATAGTAGTATCAGCTATTATTTTAGTTTCAATAGCAAACTGCTTTCCAATCTGATAGTTAGGTGTGCATATAGTAAACGAAAGACTAAAATCATCTCCAGAAGACAGAGATTCAGTTTTTGTATGCTTTATCTCTGTACCTGCATATCCAAGAACCCTTACTGTCACTTCAAGTGTAATGTCTCCATCACCTACAACGCTATCCGTTTTTATAGTACCTTGAATTGTTGTTCTGAAATTAGGGCTGTCTAAAAGAGTACCTTGACTATCATTAATTAGAGGCCTCAAGTCTGTTGGACCAGAGTAGTGATTCCATTCGTTATCTTCAGTTCCATTTCCGTCTTGAATCAACTGTCTTATTATAGTTTTTCTTTCTATCTCTCCTGTAGTCGATTCGTAGCCCATAAAACCTTTTCTGTTATGTAACCACATATAAAGGTCT
>JAAEPP010000510.1 GCA_024232495.1 Flavobacteriaceae bacterium | reverse complement strand
TTAGAAAATCCATCTACCATACCCCCTGTTTGGCCTCCTTAGTTGTCTCTGCGCGCATCTCATTCCTAGGCGTAATGTTAAGATTCATCTTCCTTTCACGGAACCATTCCTGCATGCGTAAAATCCCACTCGCAATTCTACTTTACGCCAAAGAATGCACAGCACAGGATCAGCTGGCCCGTGTGAGCCCGGGCCCGTGCAGTGCAGTGCAGTGCAGTGCAGTGCAGTGCAGTGCAGTGCAGTGAAGTACAGTGTAGTGACAGCATCATTACTGCCGACAGAAATAGAAACAATCGATGGATCCGCGGGATGCCGCCGTCCCCTGCAGTGCAGTGCAGTGCAGTGCAGTGCAGTGCAGTGCAGTGGCCGCCCCCGGGCCGCTGGCCCGTGTGAGCCCGGGCCCGTGTGAGCCCGGGTGTGACAGTCAGCTGCCGCCCTACTCTGGTCATTACTCCCGCATACTGCACTGCACTGCACTGCACTGCACTACACTGCACTGCACTGCACTGCACTGCACTGCACTGCACTGCACTGCACTGCACTGCACTGCACTGCACTGCACTGCACTGCACTGCACTGCACTGCACTGCACTGCACTGCCGTTCTCTG
>JAAEPP010000509.1 GCA_024232495.1 Flavobacteriaceae bacterium | reverse complement strand
ATCTAAATTTAAATTTAAATAATTAAATAAAACCTAACCTAAGGGAAGGAAGGGAAAGAGAGAGAGGCTAGGATACTAGATAGAAATAGAATAAAGGGATAAGCTGCTAAAATTAAAGGGTGGAAAGAGGTCTACTGAAAGTATGGGTTTTCTCAGGGTTAATATAGCGTTATTTTTAGAACTATGCATTATTTTACAGGGGTGAAATAGCTGTATAATTTTCTAATGAGTATATATTAATCCAATTTAGCTCGATAAACCATTGCTGTTACTATATTAATTTTCAACTTGCATGCAATGCTTCTTATTTTTTGTGAAATATAAGTTTCTATATATTAAAAGAAAATCTTTAGTTTTTTATATATATGTAATATTATTTTAATGTTCTTTCCTTATTTACTTTCGTTCCATATTTTTATAGCTTTAGCAATTTTGATGTTTTATTTTCACGATTTTAATGCTGAAAATGGTACGGATTTTGATACTTCATTTAATATAGGTAGAATCGTTACCGTTATTGGAGCAATTGTTTCTGGTATACTTACAATCAAATCTGGTTATGATTATTTTAAAAATAAAAAAGAATAAAATTTCAATAAATATATTTAAATATCTAAATAGTATTTTAATTTATAATGACATCTACTCCTAGTGATTGTTTCCCTTATGAAAATCCTTGTGGCCCAGGAGATAATATAAATTATAAAGCAGTAGGAATAAAACCTTCAGTCACTACAGTAACAACTAATGTTGGTAAGCAATATTTTATTGGTATTCGTAATGCCGATAAATTAAAGGACTTCTGCTGTAAAGTTGACGTCAATGGAAATCTACAAATACAGGCAAATTATATGTCTGGAATAAGTGATAAAACAAAAGATATCAATGGTACTGATTTAATAAAATATGAAGAAGTCGTGTTTCCTGAAGGAAAATTTGGTGAACTTATAATCTCGCCTGATTCAACGGTACTTATAAAAATAAATGATGTAAAATCATATAGCAATAAAAGTAATCAATTATGTATTAGATTAGTAAATAGAGAAGATGCTTTACCTGGTTCTAATAAAAAAGCATTTACCTTTTCTTTTCAAAATCCTAATGAAAAAGAAAAAAATACAGCAGAAGAAAATAAAAAAGAAGAACCAGGATTTTTTGAGAAATATAGATGGTGTTTCATAGTTATAGGTATTATTTTAGTAGCCGAAATAATATTTTTAATAAGACGAGGATTATATGTAAGTAATAAAAGTAAACGCGTAAGATATTATTAATTTTATTTTGATTTTAAATTAAATTTATTTCTGTATTCTTTTACAGCTTTATTGAGACCTTTATATTCCCATAATATATATCTTGATAAAGTGCCTCGAGACATTGGGTCTGTCCAATCTTCTTTTTTATGTCTTCCAATATATAAAAGTCTCGTTTTATCTGGTGTGGATTTCATTGTATAATCACGGTATCCTCTACCACCAAAATAAACAATTTTAGTTTTATTTTCACCTATTCTAAATTTTGCTTTGTATTTACTAGTTTTATTTGGTCTTTTATCTTTTGTTACAGAGATTAATGCAATTCTATTTGATTTCATATTAAATACTTCTTTAATTTAAATAGATTTTAAACTTAATTTTTTTCATCTTAATAAAAATTAAAAAAAATATCTCTTTATTAATTACTATAAAAAATGAATCCAGAATCGAACTTTGGTTATCTTCCAGAATATTCAGGTATTCGAGTATCACAACTAGGAGATGTAGATGCTGAAAATCCAGGCGAAGGTGATGTAATTCAATGGTCTGAAATTAAAAAACAGTGGATTAGTAAAAATGGATCGAATAGTTGGAAAGGTACTGTAAATGCAGCAAGTACTGGAAGCCTTACTTTATCTGGCGAACAAAGCGTAGATGGAGTGTCTCTTGTAACAGGAAACAGAATCTTAGTGAAAGATCAAGGAGCCAATACTAATGGTATTTATGTAGTTTCAACTGGTACATGGGAAAGAAGTAGTGATTTAACAGTAGGATCAAATGCAGCTGGAACTGCAGTATTTGTTAATGCTGGTACTACAAATGGCGATACGATTTGGGTATGTACGAATAACTCTGGATCAGATATAGTAGGTACAGATACTTTAGTATTCTCATCTTTAACATCAATTAGTGGTGCAGCTGGTGCCAATACTCAAGTTCAATTTAACAATTCAGGTTCATTAGCAGGAAATGCAGCTTTAACTTTTAATAGTGGAAATGGACGATTAACTTCTACCGGTTATACAGATGGTACTGTACTTATAACTGGAGGTGCTATTTCAAATGCAACTAGCGTTTTCTCTACTAATTTAACGACTACAACAGGAGCTACAAACTTGGCCAATGGTGGTGGTGCTACTTTGGGATTATATGGTGTAACTCCAATTGTAAAACCTACAACAGCAGTTGCTGCAGCAACATTTGTAGCTAACAGTTCTGGTATTTCTAATGATAGTGCAACTTACGGAGGTTATACTATGGGCCAAGTAGTTCAAGCTTTAAAAAATTTAGGAGCTTTAACTTAAATTCAAAATTTATTTTAAAAGTTAATTTTATTCTATAATAACATTTTAATAATAATTTGACTTAGTTAATTTACATTTATTCATATAATTTTTACATGGTCTACAAACATCAAGTTTTATAACTTTTTTTTTTCTTCTTCTAATTGGTGCACGTTCAATCGGTATCCAGACTTTACATTCTTTACATTCAATAATATCCATTGAAGTTGATCTTGAATCAAGATAATAATCTTCATAAAACCAATTGTATAATGTAGAAAGCATATTCAATTAATAGCAAATCAAGATATAAATTTAAAATAAAAAAAAATTAAAAATCGAGATTATTTATTTTAAATATTTTAAAAAAATAATTTTATTTTTTACATGTAATTGACACATTTGATGAAACTTTTACTGGAGGAAGAACAAATTGAAAAAAAGTAATGTCATCATTCAATTCATCTAATGCATCATAACCATCATAAATATTACAAACTTTACAATGAAGGTTACCATTTGCTACATTTGACTTTACACAAGTTTCACAGTAACAATGTCCACACGAAGTCATTCTTAAATTACTTTCATCGGAATTTAAACAAATAATACATTTTGAACTATTTGATGTCATTTTATTATTTTGATAAATTTTTAATTATTTAAATTTTGGTTTTGTTTTTGATTTGTTTTTATTTTTAAATTTTTTTTATTTATTAAAATTTTTTAAATATTAAAAATGAATGGCCCGGACAAAAAAACTTGCAGAATCGAATTTATTATAAAAAATCAAAATTGCGAGTACGTTATTAAATTAATGATCGAATTTATTTAAATATATTTATATTTTTACTATATTTCTTGAATTAAAAATACACTTTCTTCACCAATTATTCGAAATCCTTCAGAATAATTTCCTATACCATTAATTCTAAAAGTTGCGTTAATTCGTCTTTGAGAAGCACTTAAACCGCTTGTATCAATAATTGCATACAAAGTTCCTGAACTTGGGTCTTTATTTATACTTCCATTTGTCCAGTCTACTTGACCATCATTCCAAGTTATTTCTCCTTGTGCTAAAATATCAGAATAATTCTCATCATACAGATAAGTTTCAATAGTATAATTTATTGCATTTCCTAAATTCTCAAAAACCGGTTTAACTGTTATTTCATAAACTCTATCTGGATTTAATTGAGCTCGAAAATTTGAGACAGTAGAAATATTATTTGATTCAATAACATCACCAAAATAAAAGAATTCTAACAAACCTGTTTGATCTGCTATAGGTTTTTGTACATCTTGAGTTGCTATATTAGCATAAAAAAAGTCTGGTTTTCTATTTAATTCAGTTATTGTAGGTGCTAAACTACTTGAAATTAAGCTTGCATTATTTGCAACATCAAGAGCATTACTAGCTGTATTTTCAATAGAGGAAATTTGACCAGAAAAACCATCAGCAGTTGACTTTGCTTCGGCAGCAGCATCAGACGCAGTATTTATTTTACTAGCAAAACCTTCAGCAGTTGACTTCGCTTCGGCAGCAGCATCAGACGCAGTATTTATTTTACTAGCAAAACCTTCAGCAGTTGTCATAGCATTAGTTGCTGCTATTTGAGCGTTTCCAGCTACAAAAGCTGCAGTATTAGCTGTGTTTGATGTATCACTGATTAGTTGAGCATTAGTTTCTGCAGTTGAGTTAGCAGTATTAGCTAAAATAGTAGCACCATATGCTGAATCTTCAGTATCGGTAATTCTGCTATCAAAACCGCTTACAGTGTTCAAAGCTGAAGTAGCATCATCTTGTGCTAAGTCTGCCTTTGAAAAAGCTTGTAGTCCAGTTTCTTTTGCATTTAAAGAATCAATTGCTGCTTGCGATGCAAAATTATTTGCTTTATCACATGTAGTTTCAACAAGAGTAATTTTATTGCCTAAAGAATCAACCAACCGCTTTGATTCTTCAGCATTATCTTGTGCTAAGTCAGCCTTTGAAACAGCTTGTAGTCCAGTTTCTTTTGCATTTAAAGAATCAACTGCTGCTTTCGATGCAAAATTATTTGCTTTATCACATGTAACTTCAACAGTCGTAATCTTAGAATCTAAAGAGTTAGCTAGTTTTTTTGATTCTGCTGCATCCAAAGCACATTCAGATGCTACAGTATCAGCTTTATTAGCTTTTGTTGATATATCATTAATTTGAGTTGAAAAACTATTTGCTGTATTTTGAGCATTACTAGCTGCTTTAGATGCGTTATTAATTTTTGTTGATAGATTTTTTGCTGTTTTTTCTGCATCTTTTGCAATGTTAAAAATAAAATAAATTGCAACTGATATAATTCCAATTAATAAAAGTACTCCAATTATAATTAAACCACTAGTACCGTTACTTTTTTTTTCTGATTTACTAAAGGAAAATGCTTTTTTTGCTTTCATTTTATTAGTTGATTAAGAAAAATAAAAGTTAATCTCAACTAAAATAATTAAAAAAATAATATTACTTTAATAACTTAATTCTTTCTTCATAAATATTTAATTGTTTGTATAAATTTAAAAACAGTTCAAGATTTACATTACCGATTCTTGTTTCTTGGATTTTTCTACTTATTTCGTTTAAAATTACTGGTATCATTATAGGTAATAAAAATAAAATTATTGGTAAACCAATTGCTCTAGGAGATAATAGAAAGAACATGCCAATTAAAATGAAAGCAATACCAAGTCCGATTATATAATATTTATAAAATAAGTTAACCGCTTTTTTTGTTGCTGGTTCAATATAAGATTGAATATAATCTTCAACATCATTTTGATCATTTTCAGGTAAATCATTCCCAGATAAAAGTCTTTCAGCTGAAAGTTCATATATTTTTGAAGTTAATTCTCCAGCTGCTTTATCACCTAATTTTTCTACAATATCATTATAAAATTCATAACCTGCTAAATCTTCAAGATAGTTGTTTAAAAAATCATATAAGAAATATAATGCACTTACAATTATAATTAAACCGATTATCATAATTAAAAGTGGACCACTTTCGGTTGAAAAAAATAATTGAAAAAAAACAAGAAGTGCAGTTCTATCGGCTTCACTAAACCCATATATTCCAATTATTAAAAATGTAGAAATTATTGCTGGGACAAACATATTTATTACAGCTTTCGTTCTAATTGTAGAGTTACTTTCAAGTTCTGACATTTTAAACAAATGTTTATCAATTAATGAAATAGATATTAATGATTTTATTTTTTATTTTTTTTACATTTATAAGTACCATATTGTATAGCAATAGCAATAGCTTGCTGTCTTTTCTTAGGCCAATTTTTTTTCGTTTGTTCATCTTTTAAAATAGTCATTTTTTTATCAATTTCTTTTTTCATACATCTTCTGTATTTACATACATTTGATTTATCTTTTAAAGAACATCTTTTTTTAGTTTTAGTTTTAGTTTTAGTTTTAGTTTTAGTTTTTGATTTTAATGACTTTTTAGGAGGCATCTTATATATATTAACAAGATTTTAAATAATTTTTTAATCCTTTTTAATATCATAGCTTAATCTAACACCAAGTTTCGTTATAACATTTTCTTGATCTTTACTTAATCGATCTTTTCCATACAAATGTATTCTAGGCAACGTGTTTGTAGCTTCAGAATATACTAAAGCTTGACCAATAGCTTGTTTCCAATACGAAGTTTTTTTAACTTCAATACTTTCATAATTTGTTAAAATATCGATTCTCCCATATTTGCATTTTTGTTCAACACACCCTTTAATTTCTTTTGCCAAAGAATATTTT
>JAAEPP010000508.1 GCA_024232495.1 Flavobacteriaceae bacterium | reverse complement strand
TTTGGAAACTTTCTATAAGACATTTTTTGAAATAAGGACGAAATATTTCGATAACATAGGAGCCCAATTCTAGTATGTAAACCCAGGTAAGTTTTTTATCTAGCTCTGTATCTAGTTTTGTATATATTTTATAAGATTTTGAGAAAGAAAACAACGTTTTTCAAGAACATGTTTTGATTATAGCAATAATCATCTTCAGCTGTCTATAAATGAAAGTAAGATCTTGGTGACGGATAGGAACTCGCATATTTTCAAACATCTCGAGTCCTCCGAGTCATGCAAAAATGCTTGTTCTGAGGAATGTTTCACAATATTAGATTCTGCTTCTTCTTCGTATCAACTTAGAATTAAAGAGGCAATACACATTGGATTTGAAAAACCTTGCCTTAATAAACAACTATATCACGTAAATTTAACGCTTTCCTTCTGATCACTTTCAATTTCTGCCTTTATCCTTTACCGCCTTTGTATTTCCTTACGAATTTCACTTGCTCGGTCAACACTTATGTCTATTGCATCCCTTTTATCTTTTACCGACTTTGTGTTCTCTTTGTACTTATATTTCGTAATAATGTACATCCCTTGACATTTTTATTGTCTAGTTACGTTTAAAACTTTAGATCCTACTTTCATTTTGTAAACAAGCTGAAGATGATTATTGGAATAATCGAAACATGTTCATAAAAAACGT
>JAAEPP010000507.1 GCA_024232495.1 Flavobacteriaceae bacterium | reverse complement strand
GGCTATTTAGAACAGAATGGTCATTCAGGTAGGTTTTGGTAACATCGGCTAGAGCTCAGTACAGTACATCCTCGAGGCTAACGGTATTCGGCGAAAAAACGAAATGGCGAAATAGCGAAATAACGAAATAGCGAAATAACGAAATAGCGAAATAACGAAATAGCGAAATAACGAAATAACGAAAAATGAAAAGATTTGGCAAAAGGGATGTTCACGTTTTTTATAAGAAACCGGTTTATAAGAAACCTAGTACTAGAGCCCAAAAAATTTAAGAAAGTTTTAGAACTACATCAATATCTTTAAAAAACTCCAAAAATAAATAAGAGAACTTTCTGAGCCAAAAATGATAGTGTTAACAATACATTTTTGCTTGATATAAGTTTACTACACGTTTTTATTTAGAGGAATACAGGATGTTGAGTCTACTTGTATTACTAGGTGGGTTTCACTTTAATACAAGAAATATGCGAGAGAAAGTGCAAAATTTGATGTTAAGTGCGTATCTAAAAATAAGAAACTTTTAAGAAACTTTTCGTACTAGAAACTGGTGAAAAGTTAAGAAACTTTTAGAACTAGGACCAAGGCTAGGTTTCTTATAAAAAAACGTGTATAGTTGTACGGATATTTTGTGGAATTCACAGTCTTTTTTGACTTTTTTGTTTCATACTTGTTGTTTCATAGTTTTTGTTTCAACCATATTATGTTTCCAAAAAGAACAATTTCTTTGATAGTTTCAAAAGCGTGTTAGAATCAGGCCAACGGGATTTCCAAACTCCTCTAAGTAATTTTTCTGTACCAATATACGGCATCTTAAATATGGATCTTAAATATGTGGAAAAAGGGGAAAAGTGCCCTAACTGATTAGATTTCTTATGATCTATTGGGATATTGAAGTATTTTGATTTTAGTAATGTTTTGTAAATCATAAAGTTTCTACCTATTCCGTATTTGAGACCCAAACAAGTAATCCAGAATTTCAGGAACCCAAAAATATTATGTAAAATTATTG
>JAAEPP010000506.1 GCA_024232495.1 Flavobacteriaceae bacterium | reverse complement strand
TTCTACACAGCTCTTGCATGAAATGCAGCAGCAACCACCGACATATACACGCAAACCCAACCCGGCGAACTGGAGGACGCGGACATTACCAACAAACATAGACAAGGAATTATAAACTGCTCATTGCAGCTGTAGTATTGTCAGTGGTATGGTTAGCATTACTTCTACACAGCATTTGCATGAAATCCAGCAGAACCTACAAACATAAACAAGTAAACATAAACAAGTAAACCGGAAGATGCAGACATAAACAATTAAACACAGACAAGGAATTATAAACTGCTCATTGCAGATGCAGTATTGTCAGTGGTATGGTTAGCATTACTTCTACACAGCACTTGCATGAAATCTAGCAGAACCTACAAACATAAACAAGTAAACATAAACAAGTAAACCGAAAGATGCAGACATAAACAAACAAACACAGACAAGGAATTATAAACTGCTAATTGCAGATGCAGTATTGTCAGTGGTATGGTTAGCATTACTTCTACACAGCATTTGCATGAAATCTAGCAGAACCTACAAACATAAACAAGTAAACATAAACAAGTAAACCG
>JAAEPP010000505.1 GCA_024232495.1 Flavobacteriaceae bacterium | reverse complement strand
GTTGTTGCTGTTTTTGACGTCATCACGGTCAAAGAAAAAATCATAGGGTGAAATGCGTATTGCGGACAACACTTCTTATGATAATTCTGAAACTTTCTTTGTTTTTGTGACACAATAAAATGTGTTAAAAATATATTTTATTGCTAGAAATAGATTAAAAACTGCAATATCAATAGAAATTACTCAAACTTCAACACAAAATGGCTGAAAAAAGTAGTGAAACTTCGAACGAATTTGATCAAATAAGTAGCGACTAAGAAAGTGGCAATGAAGAATAATAAGAAGTTCTTAACTAAATTCGTTCGAAACCTTTGGATACGGAACCAGTGAGAAAATTAAAAGAAAATGTATAGCGAAGATTCCCTGGATAGCAAAGCGAACGCTCCCTGAATTGTGACGAAGAAGAAGAGCTTGAGAACGAAAGGATAGGTAATGATGAATGGCGTGTTTGGGGTAAAAATGCGAAGCAATGGAGACATATACCAACAGTCTTTGCTGCCAAGAAACCAAAAAATTTGAAGAAACATATCTTCAAGGAAGAAGCAGTTTACGTTATTATTTATTTAATTGCCTTACATAGATATATAAGAAAGTTTGAAGGGCAACCAGTCCTCTTTTTTAGAGATACCCCTAAGTAGAAATATATAGAGATGAGAATTTTTTGATCTGGACTGAGAAAAAGGAGTAACAGTAAAGTACCATAGTAAAGGGGAAGCAAAGGCAAAAGTAAAGGGAAACGATGTGGGGTAATTATTG
>JAAEPP010000504.1 GCA_024232495.1 Flavobacteriaceae bacterium | reverse complement strand
GGTGACAACTTTAAAGAAAGTAATTTTAACACTAATACGATAGGTGCTAAGTATTTATTCTTTGATCCTTATCGAAAAAGACAAATTGAAAAACCAAACCTATACAGTTGGAAGGCCAATAATAGTTTTAAATGGAAAGACTTAATACCAGCAATATCTGTATACGCAGGAGCAAATTTTGATCAAGCAAATAACCCTTTAACCCACCTTTCTAATAATGACTTAACATTTTTTAATCCAGAATTAAAAACAGGAATAGAAATAAGTCCAACTGTCGCAATAGCAACTCAAAATAATTGGGGGAGTTGGGTATTTGTCATAAATCTTATTGGGGAACGAATTACGTTGGATGAAAAATCCTATTCTTATATTTTAACCTTAACCCATACCTTTAATGCGAAACTTTCGGCTTTTATTGAAAACCAGGGAATAAAAAGTGATTTTTATGCCGATCAAATAATTAGAGGTGGTGCAGCCTATTTAGTGAGTAAAGATTTTCAAGTAGATGTCGCATTTTTAATGAACTTTAAAGACACTCCGTCTAGACAATTTGGAAGATTAGGCATATCTTACAGGTTGGATATGCATGTAAACGATCAATATATAGAAGAAAAAGGGAAAGCTGGAAGAACAAAAAAAAGAAAAGAAAAAAACAAGACAAAAAAGAAAAAAAATAAACGAATGGATGGTATTAACCTTGAAAGTAACAATGGTGTAAATTTGTAATTTAAATCAATGATAAAAGTAAAAGAAATAAAATCTAAAAGGGAAATATTACAATTTGTAAAATTTCCATTTTCATTATACAAAGATTGCAAATACTGGGTACCTCCTCTAACAAATGATGAACTAGAAACTTTAGACAAGGCAAATAATCCTGTTTTTAAAAATGCCGAGGCTACTTATTATCTAGCTTTTAAAAATAAAAAGATAGTAGGAAGGATTGCTGTGATCATTAACCACATAGAAGTAAAGGAACAAAAGAAAAATAAAGTTCGTTTTGGTTGGCTGGATATGATTGATGATATTGAAGTTACTAAAGCATTATTGCAAAAAGTAATTGAAATTGGAAAACTACATAAATTAGAATATGCGGAAGGTCCCGTTGGATTTTCAAATATGGAAAAGGCTGGTATATTAACTTTTGGTTTTGAAGAGTTAAATACGATGATTACTTGGTACCAATATCCTTATTATGCAGAACATTTAAAAAAATTAGGATTTCAAAAACAGGCAACATGGGTAGAATTTAGATTGCTAAACCCATCAGAACATCTACCAAAAGTTAAACGATTTTCTAACTTAATAAAGGAAAAGTATAATTTAGAAGTTGTCAGATTTAAAAAGAAAAAAAATATACTACCGTATGTCGATGATATGTTTGGTTTGTTAAATAAAACATACAATTCTTTACAAACATTTGTACCTATTCAACAATACCAAATTGATCATTATAAGGATAAGTATTTTAATTTTATTAATCCTGAATATATCACTTGTATTATGGATAAAAACAAAAAATTAATTGCATTTTCCATAGTAATGCCCTCCTTTTCAAAAGCACTAAAAAAAGCAAACGGATCACTATTCCCATTTGGATGGTATCATTTAATGAAGGCTCAACGAAAAAATGACACCGCAGCTTTCTACTTGATCGGCGTAGATCCTGAATACCAAGGAAAGGGAATTACTGCTCTCATATTTGATGAAGTAAGTGCGATTTTTAGACGAAAAGGGATTACACAAACCGAAACTAACCCGGAACTTGAAGAAAATGTAGCGGTGCAACAATTATGGAAACATAACAGTCCTGTGAAACATAAAGAGCGTAGTACGTTCAGAATTGATTTAAAAAACTTATGAAACCATTTTTTGTACTTATATGTTTTATGACTGTTCTTTTACTAAGCTCCTGTAAAACAAAATCGTTACTTCCAGATCCGTTATCAGCAGGATGGAACGGTAAAAAGGTTTGTGAGAAAATTGAAGAAAATAAATATCAACGTATTTTAAAATGTACCTTCAAGCCAGGTGTAGGTCATGAGCGACATTATCATTTACCACATTTTGGATATACATTGGAGGGAAGTACTTTTAAAATTAAAGATACTACTGGAACCAGAATTGTAAACGTTAAAACTGGAAGTTATTTTAACAATAACGGTATCGAATGGCACGAAGTGATTAACATTGGTGATAGCACTGCGGTATTCCTTATTATTGAACCTAAATAACTATTCTCCCATTGCAGCTGCAACTGCTGCTGAAAGTCTTTTGTAAGTACCGTTCTCTAAACGCTCACGTATCGAGTTAAATGCCTCTAATGTTTTTGCTACATCGTCTAAAGTATGAGAAGCAGTTGGGATCATACGTAGTAAAATTAAACCTTTTGGTATAACTGGATATACTACTATAGAACAAAATATACCATGATTTTCACGTAAATCTTTTACCAAAGCCATGGCTTCTGGGATAGATCCCTTTAAATAAACTGGAGTCACACAACTTTGAGTGGTTCCAATATCAAAGCCTTGCTTTTTTAAACCACCTTGCAATGCATTTACATTTTCCCAGAGTTTATTTTTAAATTCTGGCATGGTACGTAACATATCTAAACGCTTCAATGCTCCTTCTACCAATTGCATTTGCAATGATTTGGCAAACATTTGAGATCGAAGGTTGTATTTAAGATACGTTATTATTTCGTCATCAGCAGCAATAAAAGCTCCTGTGCTAGCCATTGATTTCGCAAAAGTTGCGAAGTATACATCAATATCGTCCTGAACACCTTGTTCCTCTCCAGCACCAGCTCCAGTCTTACCAAGAGTACCAAAACCGTGGGCATCATCTACAAACAGTCTAAAGTTGTATTTTTTCTTAAGCGCTACTATTTCTTTTAACTTTCCTTGTTCTCCGCGCATTCCAAATACACCTTCGGAAATTAATAAAATTCCACCACCACTCGCTTTTGCCATTTTAGTGGCTCTTTGTAAGTTTTTCTCAATACTTACTAAATCATTATGCTTATAGGTAAATCGTTTACCCATGTGCAGTCTAACTCCATCAATAATACAGGCATGTGCATCCACGTCATAGACAATAATATCATCTTTAGAAACCAAGGCATCAATTGTTGAAACCATTCCTTGGTAGCCAAAATTTAAAAGATAAGCAGCTTCTTTATTAACAAATTCTGCCAATTCATTCTGCAACTGCTCGTGTAAATCAGTATGACCACTCATCATTCTAGCTCCCATAGGGTAAGCCGAACCGTATTTTACAGCTGCCTCAGCATCTACTTTCCTTACCTCAGGATGATTTGCCAATCCTAAATAATCGTTGATACTCCAAGTAATAACTTCTTTACCTTGGAATTTCATATGATTTGAAATTGGACCTTCTAATTTTGGGAAAACAAAATAGCCCTCGGCTACTTCAGCCCATTTACCGAGTGGTCCTTTGCTTTTGTATATTTTATCGAATAAATCTTTCATCTTCTTAAAAATTAAGGTTTACAAAAATACTATTTTTTTTGTAGCATAACAAAAGACATGCACATAAGAAAATAACAAAAAAAAGCTACCGTAGTGTAGCTTTTCTGAGATTTAAAATTCTATTTATTTTATTTAACGTAATGTATTTCAGCTTCTTTTGATTTATTTTTTTCCATAAATCCTTGCTGTTCCATCCATTCGTTATTATAAACCTTACTCATGTATTTTGAACCATGATCTGGAAATATTGCAACTACGACGCTTTCATTATTAAAAACACCCTCGGCATTTAATTGTTTTAACCCCTCTAATACTGCACCACTTGTATAACCTACAAACAATCCTTCTTTACTTGCTATTTCTCTTGCTGAATGAGCACTTCCTTCGTCCGTAACTTTTACAAAACGATCTATTTTGTCAAAATCTGTTGCCGAAGGAATTAAATTTTTTCCCAAGCCCTCAATTCGATATGGGTAAATTTCATTTTTATCAAACTCCCTTGTTTCGTGATATTTTTTCAAAACAGAACCATAAGCGTCTATTCCTATAATTTCAATATTTTTATTTTGTTCCTTTAAGAATTTTGCAGTACCAGAAATAGTTCCTCCAGTACCACTACAAGCTACTAAATGCGTAATTTTACCTTCTGTTTGGTTCCAAATTTCAGCTCCTGTAGAATTATAATGAGCTTCGATATTCAGTTCATTGAAATATTGATTGATATAAATGGAGCCCTCAATTTCTTTATGAAGTCTCTTAGCAACTTCATAATAAGATTTGGGATCTTCTGCTGAAACATGAGCTGGACACACATAAACCTCTGCTCCCATTGTTTTGAGCATATCTATTTTGTCTGGCGAGGATTTTGAACTGACTGCAAGTATACATTTGTAACCTTTTATAATGCTTACCATAGCTAGACTAAAGCCTGTATTACCACTTGTAGTTTCAATAATGGTATCACCTGGTTTTAAAATCCCTTTTTTTTCAGCTTGTTCAATGATGTAAAGCGCTATTCTGTCTTTGGTAGAGTGTCCAGGATTAAACCCCTCAACTTTTGCAAAAAAACTTCCTTGGAATTTCGAGACAATCTTATTAAGTTTTATTAATGGTGTGTTACCTACTAGACCTAATACGTTGTCATAAACATTTAAATTTTTATTCATAAAAGAAATTTTGAAAAAAAATAAATATTACTCTTTTTTCTAGAGTTCAAATTTACGATAAAAAAAACTAACTACTTATTTACCCCTTCTAAATCTAACAAAAAAGAATAAGACCTAGCATACTTTTTAAGTGCATTAAATCTTCCTGAAGCTCCACCATGACCAGCCTCCATATTTATATGAAGTAAGAGTAAATTGGTATCGGTTTTCATATCTCTCAATTTAGCGACCCACTTTGCAGGTTCCCAATATTGCACCTGAGAATCGTGAAGTCCAGTAGTCACCAGCAAATTAGGATAATCTTTAATCGCGACTTGGTCGTAAGGAGAATACGAAGTCATGTAATCGTAGTATTCCTTTTCATTTGGGTTTCCCCATTCATCATACTCCCCAGTAGTCAATGGAATAGAATCATCCAACATGGTGGTAGTTACATCAACAAAAGGAACTTCTGCTACTATACCATTATAAATTTCTGGAGCCATATTTGAAATTGCTCCCATTAACAAGCCTCCAGCTGAGCCTCCATTTGCATACAGATGTTTGGAGGAAGTGTATTTATTAGCAATTAAATATTTAGATACATCAATAAAATCGGTAAATGTATTTTTCTTTTTTAATAATTTTCCATTCTCATACCAGGATCTTCCAAGGTATTCACTTCCTCTTACATGGGCGATTGCAAAAATAAATCCTCGATCTAACAAACTTAATCTTACCGTCGAAAAATAGGGATCTACCGTACTTCCATAAGATCCATACGCATAAAGTAGTAAGGGTGTTTTACCATTCATCTTCATTCCTTTTTTGTACACCATCGACACAGGTATTGAAGTACCGTCAGCTGCAGCAGCCCATATCCTTTTAGATTCATAATTATTTTTATTGAAACCAGTACCCAAGACCTCTGTTTCCTTCAGAATAATTTGCTCGCGTGTATCCATATTAAAATCAATAATAGACGAAGGAGTTATTAAAGAGTTATAAACATACCGTAATACCTTAGAATCAAATTCAGGATTAACTGAAACAAACGCTGTATACGTCTCATTATCAAAAGGTAAATAGTAGGAATCAGTACCATCCCATTTAACAACTTTTATCCTGTTTAAACCATTTGAACGTTCACTAATTACGTAATAGTCTTTAAAAATATCAATATCTTCAAGCAATACATCATCTCTGTGCGCTATCATTTCTTCCCAGTTATCCATCAAAGTAGTATCGTCCGATGTTTTCATCAACTTAAAATTACTAGCTCCACCCATATTGGTTAAAACATAAAAAGAATCATCGTAATGAGATATAGAATATTCTAGTCCTCTAACTCTTGGTTGGAAAATCTTAAAATCTTCAAAAGGAGTATCTGCATTTAAAATTCTATATTCTGAAGTTAAGGTGCTGTAACTTCCAATGACTAAAAACTTTTTGGATTTTGTTTTAAAAACAAAAGTTCCAAATGTTTCATCTTCTTCAGTAAAGATAAGCTCATCGCTGAGCGATGAAGTGCCTAACCGATGTCTAAATATTTTGTTGGAACGCAGGGTTTGTTCGTCTTTTTGAGTATAAAATAAGGTGCTATTGTCATTCGCCCATGTGGATCCTCCGGTAGTAAGCGGAATGGTTTCGTCCAAAATAGTGTCAGTTAATAAATCTTTAATATAAATGGTATATTTTCTTCGACTTACCGTATCGACTCCAAAAGATATTTTTGTGTTGTCAGGACTTACGCTCAAGCCCGATAAATTATAATAGGAATGTCCTTCGGCCATTTCATTTACATCGAAGAGCAATTCTT
The DNA here is from genome assembly GCA_024232495.1 of Flavobacteriaceae bacterium. GTDB lineage: Bacteria > Bacteroidota > Bacteroidia > Flavobacteriales > Flavobacteriaceae > Marifrigoribacter. Next base: position 2,546 of record JAAEPP010000504.1, on the reverse strand, counting down.
CCTCGGCTTCTAAGCTATCTCTTTTTCTTGTGTAAATTGGATAATCCTTACCTTTTTCATATTTTGTGATATAATAATAGCCATTAAAACGATAAGGAACAGATTCATCATCTTCCTTGATTCTACTTTTCATTTCTTCAAATAAACTTTTTTGAAAATCTTTCGTATGTTCGGTCATCCGATCATAATAATCATTTTCACGCTCCAGATAATCGATTACTTCTTCGTTATCACGTTCATTCAACCAGTAATAATTATCTATTCTAACATCACCATGCTTCTCTAGATGTTTTTCTATTTTGTCTGCCTTAGGAGCTTGTATTTCCATAGTCGTTTTAGATATTTCTTTGTTTCTACAAGAAGCAACAAAAATAAGCGTTAGCAACGAAAAAATTAATGTTTTTTTCATTAGGATTTTATAGATTAGTTTGATTACAATATACTAATTTTGTTTCATATTAATATATATATCATGTTTGGAGATTTAAAAGGAATGATGGGTAAACTAAAAGAAGCCCAGGCTAAAGTAGCAGCCACAAAACAACGAATGAACACGGTCTTAATAGATGAAAAAAGTAGTGATAACTTTTTAAAAGTTACGATTACTGCGAATAGAGAACTAAAGCATATTGAAATAGATGATTGCTTATTGCAAAATAAAACACAACTAGTTGAATCTTTAATTCTTACTATAAATAAAGCCATCGATAAAGCGACGACTATAAATGAGAAAGAAATTGCTGCTGTTGCTAGTGAAGGAATGCCAAAAATACCTGGAATGGATTTGTTTTAATATTCATAATTTTTAAGAACATTAAGAACAATATGATGCATTTCATCTGTGTAATCTAAATGAGTTACCATTCTAAGTTTACCTTGTCCCATATCGCTAATTTGTATATGGTTTTCAGACATATCATTCATAAATTGATCCTTTGACATTCCATCTATTAAATTAAAGATAATAATATTCGTATCAGCGGGTTCTACTTTCTTTATGTAATCTAATTTTTGAAGTGTTTGAGCAATTTCTGATGCTTTTTGATGATCCTCAGCTAATCTTTCAAAATGATGATCCAAGGCGTACAATCCTGCTGCTGCCATGAAACCAACCTGTCGCATTGCACCACCAAGAATCTTACGGATTCTGATAGCTCTTGACATTAATTCATTATTACCAAGTAAAATAGTGCCAAGTGGAGTTCCAAGACCTTTGCTTAAACAGACAGAAATCGTATCAAATATTTTTCCATAGCTATTTGGGTCTTCATTTTTTGCAACTAAAGCATTCATGAGTCTTGCACCATCTAAATGCAAGCCTAGGCCGAAGCTATCACATAAAGTTCTTACTTTTTTAAACTCTTCAAAATCATAACAAGCACCTCCCCCTTTATTCGTTGTGTTTTCTAGACAAACTAAGGTCGTATTTGGCGTATGGTAATTTGAAATTGGACTAATCCCTTTTTCAATTGCTGAGGCTGTAATCATTCCTCTATGGCCGTCAATTAAATTACAGGTAACTCCACTATTAAATGCAACTCCTCCAGCTTCATAATTATAGACATGAGCCCACTTATCGCAAATTAGTTGATCGCCTGGTTGTGTATGTAATTTTATGGCAGCTTGATTAGACATAGATCCAGTCGGAAAAAAAAGTGCTGTATCCATGCCAAACATTTCTGCAAATCTACGTTCTAATTGATTCACAGTAGGATCCTCTTTATAAACATCATCTCCAGTTGGCGCCTTAATAATGGCTTGTAACATTCCTTTTGTAGGCTTGGTTACCGTATCACTTCGTAAATCTATATTCATTGTGAATTCTTTACTTATCAAGATAAATTTAAAAATTAAAATTTGACTGTTCTGAATTCAAAATTAAGATTTTTGAGTTTAGATTCATTATTAATTTTAATATTTTAAACTTTTACAAAAATTAAATTACAACTATTTCTTGACTCATCATCTACTGTGCTTCAGTTCATAAAACATGGAGCGCTTCCAATAGGACTCCCGTCTGGGATTTTTGAAACCTTATAAACATCAAACTTTTCAGGATCTTTCCTAAAACTAATTAGTTCTCTAATTAATTGATTGTTAAAAGTAGATTTATCAGATTTTAAAGAGGTAAATAAATCATCTAAAGCTTCATTGGCAACAGATTTAACTTGAGGTGAAGCTTGATCAGTAGCAATTAAATTCATTAAATTTTGAAGTGTAATGTATTGCAAGGTATGCGCTATCTCTTTTTCATATGATGTTTTAACTTTTAAATCAAAACTATGATTTATCAATTTAGCTAGAACTTCGTTTAAACTCAAATTAGCATTAGAAATAGCATGTTGTTCAATTAATCTATTGGCTCTCTCAGGATTTAATAGTAATTTGAGTGTCAGATCACTTGCAGTAGCAACGGCCCCCAAGCTATTAAAGGCCACATTGGTATTACTTTTAAAAGATTCTCTAGTTCTCTCATAGCCCATCGCCCTTGGGGGGAAAAGTTTAAGAATTCGGTGCGGAATTTTTAAAGTATTGATGCTGAGCGT
>JAAEPP010000503.1 GCA_024232495.1 Flavobacteriaceae bacterium | reverse complement strand
AGAATATAAGTAAATATATTTTTTTGCCTATTCATAATGGGCAAATTTAAATCGATTCTAGAGGGCTTACAATGACAATTGTCAACTAAAGCAATTTATTACAAACGGCTTTCGCGCGATAAAGTTTGTTTGAAAATATATAAGAAAAGCACGAATTAAAGATAGAGAAGTAGAGAGTTGTTGTAATTAACAGAAATCTCAATGTTATTAAATATGAGTAAAAATTACAACTTATAGATCCAACTAGACGGGTTCATTTTTAGATCGTTCTGGTAGATTAAAAACTTAAGGATGGATTTACCAGAACTGGCTTTGGTAGCCACCGATCCAATTTCTTGTTTAGTAAAAACTATATCTCCTTTTTTTACCGTTACATTAGTTAAATTTTGGTACACTGTAATATAATTTCCATGTTGAATGAAAACTGCGTTAGAAGCACCTTTAATTTTTTGAATTTCCATCACCTCCCCATTAAATACAGCTCTGGCTTTGGCGTTTTTTTGGGTGGTAATTTCTACACCACTACAATAGGTTGTTATATTGGGTAATTGAGGATGTCTCGTATTTCCAAAACGTTTTACCACCACTCCATTTTTTATAGGCCAAGGTAGTTTTCCTTTATTTTTAGTAAAATCTGCAGCTAAGAGTTTTGCCTCAGGTGTTAAGGCTAATCTTATGGAAGATCCAGTTGTTTTAGTTCCTTTTTTAGTTGCATTTTTTTTATTGGAAGCAGCAATGGCATCTCTAATTAACTTCTCTATTTGTTTGTCAATTTTATTAGCTTCTTTTTGTTTTTTCTGGATTTGTCTAGCAAATTTATTACCGTCTTTTTTTAAAATTGAGATTAACTCATTTTGTTCTTCTAATTCGTTTGATAATTTAGTTTTTGCTAGTTTATTTTGATTAATAAGAGCTTGTTTTTTCTTTTTGTCTTCTAATAATCCTTGATTTAATTCCTCTAAAACAACAGATTTTTTCTTAATATTTTCTCCTTGCATTTTACGATGCTTGGCGTATTGTTTCATATACTGAATACGTTTATAGGCTTGTAAAAAACTTTCAGAGGATAATAAAAACATAACTCTACTATGCTGCGATTTACTTTTATATGATTTAGCTATCATCGAGGCATAGTCTTCTTTTAGGTCCTTTAATTCGGTTTCTAAAAGTGTAATTTTTGCTTTATTATTATTAATTTCTCGGGAAAGGTAATTGGCTTGTTGATTGGTAACTCTTATTAAGTTTTGACGAGCTATAATTTTACTATTTAAATCCTCTACTTGATTTAATACCGACTTTTCTTCCTTTTTTGTAGCAAATAACAGACTATTAATTTGCTTAATTTCACTTAATAAAGCTTGTCTTTTTTCTTCTAATTCCTTTTGCTTATTGACTTGTGCAAATCCTGAACTAAAAAAAATTAGGGATAAAAAAAGAAAAGAATATTTATAAAATCTGCTCATTTAGTTTAGTTGCATTTCTTCATAGCCGTTAGGTATGGTAAACGGAAAACGAATGGATACATTGTAATCTATTTTTTTATAATTGACTACTATTTGGGTTTTTTCTTCTTTTTGAGTGGCGATT
>JAAEPP010000502.1 GCA_024232495.1 Flavobacteriaceae bacterium | reverse complement strand
TGAAAGCTCTCCCAATTTGTGATTGTCCGAGCTTATAACTAAACCAGAAAAATTATATTTCTAAATTTAATATGTACGTCTCAAGCAAAAAGATATTTCACTTACCCCCTCATATTAAACAGAAGTACACCCCCTCATATTAAACAGCTCAGTCAATGTCATTGAAAACTCTACACTGGCTAACTCATCTACCCAGGTATCCAAAACACGACAAACTGTCATATACTGACATAATTGCATATATATAAAATTTATATGTTGATAAGTAGTAAAAAGATGTTGATAAGTATAGGGGGAAATAGTTGTAGGGTGTATATAAAAGTGGTTAAATCCATTATCATTATTACTACTCATTATAAGCTTATTACAGGACTCTTATAATATTATTGATGTCTAACTATAGGGTACAAAAAAAGCCCTTACTAGAGGGCTTATATTGGCTTTAAATGTGTACGTATCAAGTTATTTATTTAGTTGTTTTAATGTTTCTTTTAATTGTTCGCTATATATCTTTTGACTTTTACTATTTTCTTTTATAACTAAATCTACAATTATATGTAAATCTTTGTATAGTGTATCTGTATTGAATACTAATGTTTCATTGTCATAGGTTAGGTATAATTCCCCTTTGTTGCAAGCTATTGAATCTATATCGTGTATATATTTA
>JAAEPP010000501.1 GCA_024232495.1 Flavobacteriaceae bacterium | reverse complement strand
TGGTATCCCTCAACAGTACTGATGGTATCCCTCAACAGTACTGATGGTATCCCTCAACAGAACTGATGATATCCCTCAACAGTACTGATCAGGGGCGGCTTGGAGGCTGAGAAAATAGGTATTCAAAAAAAATCGAGGCCACACCCTTATCGACCACGCCCCTTTCCTCAGGAAGTATTGTCTATGCTGTATCACAGAGAATAAGCCTTTTAATTTTCACCTCAGTTTTAATAATAGAACACCATTTCGTTATAACTAAAGCTTTCTTATAAATCTGCATCACAAAGTAATGTTTTGTTGTTTGCAGGCTTCCTATCAATCAATCAGGGTTAGGGCCGATAGTGAATCCCGTCTTGGCGGCTATTTGCCCTTGGAAGCCGTAAGAAATTTGTAGTATTGAAATTTCGTTTTGAATACTAGAACACGGACAGGGGCTCTGAGAGGCAAATATTCCCGTTGATCAACTTAGTTCAAAAAACCAAAAAATAAATGAATTTGCCTTGAATTCTTATACTCATACTCATAATATTTTATTTTTAACAATTTCACAACAATATTGATTCCCATGAATTAAAAATTGTGAAGTTGTTAAGTTTTGTTATTATATCTTACTGAAAGGCAAGGTTGCCCGTCATTTTTCAAACGGAGACGTTGTTCATGGTTTAATGATCTTCTTCTCGTGTCCTTAACGTAAGAAATTATCTACAACCCCTTAGCAATACTGCCCCAATCATACATTCCATTAACTAGAGTAAAATATGTGATAGACTCGAAATGACCAACTTCTTCTCGTGAGTATTCAGCGGGGTATTCAGAATGAGAAATGAATACCTTCTCTCTGCTTTGTAGTGTGTTTCAGAGGGTGGAAAACAATAGGTACTGACGTCACTTTCTCGAGAAAAGGAAGTTTTAGTATTCAAAATCAAAATTGAATACCTTACAGAGAACGACCTCAGAAATTCAACACCTATCGAATCAACAAAGAAAGAATTTGTGATGGATTAACAGCTCATTCCCGACCTTTTGTTCGTTCTGTTTGAAGCAAAGTCAAAAAC
>JAAEPP010000500.1 GCA_024232495.1 Flavobacteriaceae bacterium | reverse complement strand
GTGATGAAAAAAATCAAAACAACAAAAAACTTGTGGTATCTGATGCGATTAATGGTGGGAATCTTTCGAAATCTCTACAACATTCACAAACTTTCTCCATATCAGTTCACAAACATAAACACTCTTTTTTTAATGAGAATAAATTTTATAAGAATAATGAGGCTCAAAATCGGTGCCTATTTCAAGAATATTGCGAGGCTCAGATCTCATAGAAAAAATTTTAGCGAGTGTCGATGAGCTCTGTTTTACAGGAAATAAGGATATTGTTCTGTTACTTTAGCCTCCATATTTGTATTACTGTAGGTATGCGTTTTTTGGCATTTATGACAATGATAACAATTTATTGCTATATCCGTGTTTTCTGCCGTAAGAATAATTTAAGAATATTACGAGGCTCAAAATGGCAAAAAATTAAGAATATTAAGGCTCAGAAAAAAATAATTCTTATAAAAAAAAGAGTGTAATCAAATAAAAAACAAATCAGTAATATCCCATCCCATCCCAATCACACATTAATTTCATCATTCCTAATGGTTCTTAATTGTATGATTACAAACACAAGTAAACATAACAAACACTAGACATCATGGACGCTACGAGGCTTAAGGAAAACAAGGTTTCCAGCTTTTTGTATCTACAAAAATGGATCCATTATCTTTACTTTTTCATGGATCTATCATTTTTTTATGTTAAGGATTTTGATATGTTTTAACTTATAGGCCTTCCTTGGAAATATACTAGTCTGGGCACGTTGAAGCCCATTTTTGTAAGACATAGCAAACTTTCTTTTTGGTACCCTCTTAAACAGCTAACTTGGATACTTCACATACATGGGAACCCTTGCAACCAAGAAACTTGGCCGCCTTGAAATCACTTTAAGTAGTTCAAGTTAAGGGTAGACCACAGATGATTCTCTGCAAGCAAGAATGTTGAGCTACTATGTTGATTAGCTTATAACTTGG
>JAAEPP010000499.1 GCA_024232495.1 Flavobacteriaceae bacterium | reverse complement strand
TTGTGAAGCTAGCTTCTGTTACAACTTCGTTTTCGTCTACACCTAACTTGTCTACGATAATAGCTTTTACTCTTGATGCAATGTCTGACATAATTCTTGTTTTTAAATTTTGATTATATTTTGCAAAAATAAAATATTTTAAATTAATACAACACTTAAATGTTAAAATGTGAATTTAAAAATAATCATTTTAAGTTAACAAATACTCTTTTATCTTATTTTTGTGATTGAGTTTAGCTCTAAACCCTTAGTTTATTTAAGATAAGATTTATGAAAAAAATAGTTGTTTTTGCTTCCGGGAGTGGTACAAATGCAGAAAATATCATTAAATATTTCAGAAAATCAGATGTTGCTTCCGTAACACTATTACTTTCAAACAACAAAGAAGCAAAAGTTTTAGAACGTGCAAAAAAGCTTTCGGTTCCTTCATTGGTTTTTACAAAAAACGAATTGAACAACACAGATTTAATCACAAAAACACTCAAAAAGGAACGGCCTGACTTGATTGTTCTAGCGGGGTTTTTGTTAAAATTTCCGGAAAATATATTAAATATTTTTTCAAATAAAGTTATAAATATACATCCTGCATTATTACCTAAATACGGCGGCAAAGGAATGTATGGGATGCGTGTGCACGAAAAAGTTGTCGAAAATGGCGAAAAAGAAACAGGGATTACGATACATTATGTGAATAAAAACTATGATGAAGGCGCTACTATATTTCAAGAGAGCTTTCTCTTGTCGCAAAACGAAACAGCAGGTTCACTAGCTAAAAAAATTCATGTTCTGGAATACGAATATTTTCCTAAAGTAATTAGAGAATTATTGACTTCAAAAACTAAAAAAAAGTAGTGTTTTAAAAAATGAAGAAAAGGCAAAAATATTATGTTGTTTGGTTTGGAAATCCAGCCGGAATATTTGATTCTTGGAAAGAATGTCAAGCAGCTATAAAAGATGTAAAAGGCGCACAGTATAAATCATTTTTAAATTTAAAAGAAGCTAAAATTGCTTTTGGAAGAGAGTATAAAGATTACATAGGAAAAAAGACAAAAAAGAAAACGCTATCCGTAGAAGAGTTGTCTAAAATAGGTGTTCCTGATTTATTTTCAATATCCGTAGACGCTGCCTCTAGTGGAAATCCAGGAAAAATGGAATATCGTGCAGTGGATACTCAAACTCATCAACAGTTATTTTATCAAGGCCCTTTTGATCAAGGAACTAATAATGTAGGAGAGTTTCTAGCTTTAGTTCATGGATTGGCTTTTCTAAGTAAAAATAAAAGTTCTCGTAAAATTTACAGTGATTCAAGAATTGCCATAGGATGGGTAAAAAAGAAAAAATGCAATACAAAATTGAAGCAAACTTCAAAGAATAAAAAGGTTTTTGAACTAATGAAACGCGCAGAAAATTGGTTAAAAAACAATACCTACACTACTATTATTCTAAAATGGGAAACTAAAGCATGGGGTGAAATACCAGCTGATTTTGGTAGAAAATAATAATTAACAAAAAAAGATCTTTATATCACCACTTAAATCTTTAATTATACTATCTCATAAATTGAACTTTTTAAAATTAAAAATGATTAAGTTTGCTGTTTAATTGAAATATTATCATGAGTAAACTTGTTATTGTTGGTGCTGTAGCCTTTGACGCCATTGAAACTCCTTTTGGAAAGACAGATAAAATTTTAGGTGGCCCTGCTACTTTTATTGGACTAGCTGCTTCGCAATTTAAAGTTGATAGTGCTATCGTTTCTATCGTTGGTGGTGACTTCCCAAATGAATATCTGGATATGTTTAAAAATAGAGGTATTGATATTTCTAGTCTTGAAGTAGTTCAAAACGGGAAGACTTTTTTTTGGAGCGGGAAATATCATAATGATATGAACACAAGAGATACTTTAGCCACTGAACTGAATGTTCTTGCTGATTTTAATCCGGTAGTTCCAGAAAAATATAAGAACTCGAAAGTTTTAATGTTAGGAAATTTACAACCTTCAGTACAATCAAGTGTGATTGAACAAATGAATAAAAAACCTGATTTAGTGATTTTAGACACGATGAACTTTTGGATGGATACCGCTCTTGAAGATCTAAAAAAAGTGATTCGTAAGGTTGATGTTATAACGATTAATGACGAAGAAGCTAGACAATTAACCAGTGAATACTCCTTAGTTATTGCTGCAAAAAAAATAATGGGAATGGGCCCAAAATATGTAGTTATAAAAAAAGGAGAACATGGAGCACTTTTATTTTTTGAAAACGAAATATTTTATGCTCCAGCGTTGCCCTTAAAAGAGGTATTCGATCCTACAGGAGCTGGTGATACTTTTGCAGGAGGTTTTGCTGGATTTCTTGCACAAACAGAAGATTTTAGTTTTGATAACTTGAAAAAAGCCATTATATATGGTTCTGCTTTGGCTTCATTTTGTGTAGAAAAATTTGGAACTGAAAGGATGTTAAACCTTGACAAAAAAGAACTAAACGATCGAATTTTGCAATTTAAAAACTTGACGCAATTTGATTTGAGTAAATAAATTGATTTACCTTTTTAAGGGTTTTTATTATTAATTACGGAACATTAACTATGAGTGATGCTTTAAAACATGAATGTGGAATTGCACTGGTTCGACTTCTTAAACCTCTGGAATATTATAAAGAAAAATATGGAACTGCATTTTATGGAATCAATAAAATGTACTTAATGATGGAAAAACAGCACAATCGAGGACAAGATGGAGCAGGTTTTGCAAGTATAAAATTAAATGTAGATCCAGGTGAGCGTTATATAAGTAGAGTCAGATCTAATTCTGCTCAGCCTATACAAGATATTTTTTCTAAAATTAATAATCGTATCAATTCAGAGCTAACTAATCGTCCTGAATTAATTAAGAATGTACCTTCTCAAAAAAAACACATTCCTTATTTAGGAGAGTTGATGCTTGGCCATGTAAGGTACGGAACCTTTGGAGGTAACAGTGTTGAAAATGTTCATCCTTTTCTAAGACAAAACAATTGGATGCATCGTAACCTGATAATTGCTGGGAATTTTAATATGACCAATACCACCCAATTATTTAATGAGCTTATAGAGCTAGGAATGCATCCAAAGGAGAAGGCTGATACCATAACAATTATGGAAAAAATTGGTCATTTCTTAGATGATGCGGTTAGAAAACTTTACAAAAAAGCAAAAGCAAAAGGATTAAGTAAAATTGAAGCCTCCCAATTTATCATAGAAAAATTAAATTTAGCTAAAATATTACGAAAGTCTGCTAATCGCTGGGATGGAGGTTATGTTATGGCTGGATTATTAGGGCACGGTGATTCCTTTGTTTTTAGAGATCCGGCAGGTATTAGACCAGCATTCTATTATAAAGATGATGAGGTAGTTGTAGTAGCCTCAGAAAGGCCTGCTATACAAACGGTTTTCAATGTGCCTTTTGAAGAGGTGAATGAATTAGATCCAGGTCATGCTCTCCTCTTAAAAAAAGACGGATACATGTCTATTTCCAAAATATTAGAGCCCTTAGAAAAAAAGGCTTGCTCTTTTGAGCGCATATATTTTTCTAGAGGGAGTGATGCTGAAATTTATCAAGAACGAAAAAAATTAGGTAAATTATTAATGCCAAAAGTCTTGAAAGAAATTCAACACGACACTGAAAACACAGTTTTTTCTTTTATTCCGAATACCGCTGAAACTTCCTTTTATGGAATGCTTGAAGCCGCTCAAGACGAATTAAACAATCAAAAAAATGCTGCAATATTAAATGAAGGAGATGGTTTAACAGATAAAAAGCTCAAAGAAATTTTATCTCGAAAAATCAGAACCGAAAAGATTGCAATTAAAGATGTAAAGCTAAGAACTTTTATTACCGAGGATAGCAGTAGGGACGATTTGGTGGCTCATGTTTATGACGTTACTTACGGCGTAATTAAAGCTGAAGATAATTTAGTTATAATAGACGATAGCATTGTTAGAGGGACTACCTTAAAAAAAAGTATTCTCAAAATGTTGGATCGTCTTGCTCCAAAAAAAGTAGTTGTAGTATCCTCGGCTCCTCAAATTCGTTATCCAGATTGTTATGGAATTGACATGGCTCGTCTAGAAGCTCTTATTGCTTTTCAGGCTGCTTTAGAACTTCATAAAGATAGAGGTACCGAGGCAATTATTGACCAAATTTACTCTAAATGTAAAGCACAGGAAAACGTTCTAGATTCAGAGCAGATAAATCATGTTAAAGATTTATATGCGCCATTTTTGGACGAGGAAATATCTGACAAAATTTCTGAGATTATTTGTGAAAAAACAATAAGAGCAGAGGTAAAAGTAATTTTTCAATCTGTAGAAGATTTACACCAGGCTTGTCCCAAGAATCTAGGAGATTGGTATTTTACGGGAGACTATCCAACACCGGGAGGAAATCGAGTAGTGAACAAAGCCTTCATCAATTTCATTGAAAAAAATCCCGAAAGAGCATATTAAATCGATTTGCCTGTTTTTTTTGGATAATGGAATCAATCTGAGATCCATTGAAATAATAAGTTTTGATGTCAAATAATAATAGGAATAATTTATTTTTTGGTACTTATATATTCTAGTAAGAATTTTTCGTCAAAATAGGGGTAATTTAGTTTTTCTGCCAGTTCTAAATATTTATTTCTGTGAGATTCTTTAGTGGTTTTATTTTTTACCCGATGGTACCAAAAAACTTGAAATAATAAATTTGTAAAATCTTCATAACAAGATTTAAAAAAATTAATATTTGTTAATTTTAAATATTTTTTTATTTCCGCTTTGTTTTTAATTGATTGATAATAAAACAAACACATAAAATAGTACATGTTTAAGTGGTCTTTTTGATAGGTGAAAGTAGATATCCTGCTGACATTCATAATATTGATAAGGCTTTTCATCAAATGGATATTTTTTGAATATATGGCTGTAATAAAAAGTTCGTAGAAATAGTCAACATAAATTTGTTTCTTTTTGGAATGACTTTTTATATATTTACTTAAGGTTTCATCAGTTTTCTGACCTGGAGAATTTAAAAAACTTAACGACAACAATCGACTGCAAAGAATAGGGTGTAGCTTATTGCTATATGCTAATTCTTCATAATCATTTTGAATCTTTTTTTGATTAAGAAATTTTCTTAATTGAAGAATCGCATCACTAAAAATTATAATTTCTTTATTGACCTTGTTTCTAACAACAAACTTAGCCCATTCTCCATAAAATCCGTTAATATTTGAATAATCAACAAAACTTGAATAAACACATTGTAAAAAATTTCTATTCTTTAGTAAGATATAGTTATCCATTGGGTTTTTTCTCAGAAGTAAACCGGTTGAATTTCCTATTAATAAAACTTCACTGTAAGAAAAAGAGTTAAACTCCATTTCCTTTAAATTAAAAATGTTATTTAAAATATGATACTTTTTATTGTAAATCAGTTCCCTAACCAGGAGTATTATGAAGCTTACAAAATCTTCTGGAGTTTTTTTTATTCGCTTTATTAAAGAAATTATTTCTTCATTATCTTGGTTATATATAGCTTTATAAATTATTTCAGCTATATTTTTCTTTTCTCTGAAAGAATGAGTTTGTGTAAAATGAATGTAATTTTTAAATCCAATGAATCTCGCTAGAATATTTAAAGTGTTATTGTTTGGTTTAACATTCGTTGAAACGCCGAAAAACCTACGAATAGTATTATAGCTTATCTGTTGATCTATAGTTTCTTGTATTGCGTGCGCTAGCAATTCCGCATCACCACGGTTTTCAATTTTCTGCCCTAGCTTAAGTTCAAGTTCTTTTTTTAATAAATCTATCAATTTTTTTAAGTGTATCAATTATGTATCAAAAATAACATTTATTTTTTATAAGTTTGTTTTATAATTGTTTTTTTTTTGATTTATGGGATGATTGATCATTGTTAAACCCAATCAATAAACAATTATTTATTAAATATTAGATAAATTTCGTTAACAACTAACTAACCAAATTAAATCTAATAAATTTTAATTTCTGAAATAATTCAGTTTTTTTAAAAAATAAAACCTGCATTTTAAATGCAGGTTTTTGTTGTTGTAATATTATTTCGATCAAACAAGTTTTTTATTAAAAGAGAAATAAATACAGTCGTTAAAAAAAATTAATAATACCATAACTCAGTAGGTTAAGTTCATGGTAAAATTGGGGTGAAAAAAAGGTAAATTTACCTTTTTTCAAGATATATAAATCATATTTATTTGTTCATTTTATACCTCCTAGAAACCTCTTCCCAATTAATCACTTTAAAGAAGGCATTTACATAGTCTGGCCTTCTATTTTGGTAATTCAAGTAATAAGCATGCTCCCAGACATCTAATCCTAGAATAGGGATTCCTTTACATCCAATACCAGGCATTAAAGGATTATCTTGGTTTGGGGTGGAGCAAACTTCTAGTTTTCCGCCTTTATGAACACATAACCAAGCCCATCCTGATCCAAAACGTGTTTTGGCAGCAGTAGAAAATGTGTCTTTAAAATTTTCGAAACTTTCGAACGAATTATTGATAGCATCAGCCAATTCACCAGTCGGTAACCCACCACCGTTTGGAGACATTATTTCCCAAAAAAGACTATGATTAAAATATCCCCCGCCATTATTTCTGACAGATCCATTATTCATATCCAGATTTTCCAATATATCTTCTATTGATTTTCCTTCTAATTCTGTTCCTTCAATTGCTCCATTTAGATTATTGGTATATCCTTGGTGGTGTTTTCCATGATGGATTTCCATAGTTTTCGAATCAATATTAGGCTCCAATGCGCTGTATTCGTATGGTAACTTAGGTAAGGTGTATGACATAATATGTGTTTTTTTAATTTTTGTTATATCAAAAATATATAATTAAAAGCGTAATCTAAAAAACTAAAATAATTTCATTCTTATAACACTATAAGTTATTCTAATATTAAGAACAAAAAACAGTATTTTAGTTATATTAGCACAAAGTATATTTTTGATTAAATCTCCTTCATTTTCTATCTATAGTGCAGCTGCGGGCAGTGGTAAAACGTTCACCTTGGTAAAAGAATATTTAAAAATTATTCTAAAAGCACCTAACGAAGATTATTATAAACACCTTTTAGCGATTACTTTTACTAATAGAGCTGTAAAAGAAATGAAAGAGAGAATTGTTTCTAATCTTATTTCCTTTTCGAGCTCTTCTATTACTGAGAATCCTTCGGTAATGATTCTTCAAGTTATAAATGAAACAGATTTAAATTTAGTTTTTATTCAAAAAAAATCAAAAAAGGTCTTAAATTATTTATTGAATAATTACTCAAGCTTTAGTGTTGAAACTATTGATAGCTTTAATCATCGATTGATAAGAACCTTTGCAAGAGACTTAAAGTTATCAGGAAATTTTGAGGTTAGTTTGGATATTGATAAGCTACTAAATGAGGCTGTTGAATTATTAATTTCAAAAGCTGGAGAGCGCGAAGAAATAACAAAAACAATTCTTCAATTCTCCCTTGAAAAAATAGATGAAGATAAATCTTGGGATATATCTAAAGAGGTAGCAGAAGTTGCAAAATTAATATTTAATGAAAATTCTATAGCTCATTTAGAAGCTTTAAAATCTAAAAATTTAAGCGATTTTAAAAAATTCAAAAATAAATTACTTCACAAAAAGACATTTTTAGAAAAAAGTATTTTCAAAAAATCTTCTGAAGTATTGGAGAAGATTTTTTGTGCTGGTTTAAAACCAGAAGATTTTTTAAGAAAGACCTTACCCAATCATTTTGAAAAGCTTACAAAAGGTAATTACAACGTGTACGGTAATAAACTACTAGAAAATTTACAAAATGGAACTACCCTTTATAAAGCAAATGCTACAGAAAATGTGTCTTCAACTATTGATGCTCTAACCCCTTTTTTATTAGAAAATTACACAAAAGTAAAGTTTTCGGTCTTTCAGTATCAACTGGTATTAGAAATATTAAAAAAACTAACTCCATTGTCAGTGATCAACTTAGTAAATAAAGAAATAGAATTCTTAAAAGAAGATCAAAATATTCTTCCAATTTCTGATTTTAATAGCATTATAAACGCTGAAATTAAAAATCAGCCCGCTCCATTTATTTATGAAAGGCTTGGGGAATATTATCGTCATTTTTTTATTGATGAATTTCAAGATACATCGTTATTACAATGGAGTAATTTAATTCCTTTAATAGAAAATGCCATCACACAACAATATCACGACGGGCAACAAGGAACTTTAATGTTGGTAGGCGACGTTAAGCAATCCATTTACCGTTGGAGAGGGGGTTTGCCTGAACAATTCATGGATCTTATTAACATCAAGAATCCATTTTATGTAGAGAAACAGACAATCAATCTCCCTAAAAATTATAGGTCTAAAAAAGAAATTGTAGATTTTAACAATGAGTTTTTTACCTATGTTTCCAAAAAAATGGGTAGTTTAACACATCAAGATATATATAAAAATGGCAGTAAACAAATTAGCGCGCAGAGTGACGGAGGCTATCTTAAAATTGAATTTTTAGATTTCAAAAATAAAAAAGAAGCAAATTCTATTTATCCAAAAAGAGTATTAGATACCGTTAAAGAGTTACTAAAAGAAGGTTATATTGAAAAAGATATTTGTATTCTAACCAGAAAAAAAGCCGATGGAATTATTATCAGTACTTACCTTCAAGAAAACAATATCAATGTTATTTCCTCAGAGACATTACTATTAAAACAGTCTTCTAACGTTCTTTTTTTAGTTCATTGTCTTTATTTGAGCTTGTTTCAAAGTCATGAGGAAATAAAAATTAAATGTCTAGATTTTTTATACGAACGCTCCACAGCTTTTTCTGATAAACACAGCTATTTTAATTCGTTAATAAAGGATGTTAATTTTGTTGATTATTTAAAAAAAGAGTTTAATTTTTCATTTGAAGAAATAAAACTAAAGCCACTGTTTGATAGTGTAGAGTATATTTTAAAACGGTTTGGTTTAGAAAATAATGCAGATGCTTACATGGTTGGATTTATGGATATGGTTTTCGATTTTAGCTTAAAACCAAACTCAAGTAAATTAACTTTTTTAGAAGAATGGGAACTTAAAAAGGAAAAAGCAAGTATAGTAATTAGTGAACAAATTAATGGGGTGCAACAGATGACTATCCATAAATCGAAAGGACTTGAATTTCCCGTTGTTATTTTTCCTTATGCAGATTTAGACATTTATAAATTGAAAGAGAATAAAACCTGGTTTCCTCTAAACAACAAGGAACTCGGGTTCAAAGAAACACTAATTGATTGTGGAATCAATAAAATTAAAGAATTTGGGAAAGAAGGAAAAATAATCGCTCAAAAACAAAAAGAAACCTTAGAACTTGATAATCTTAATTTACTTTATGTTACTCTTACTAGGGCTACAACACAATTGTATATTTTTTCAGGAAAACCAAGCCCAGCAAAAGATGATTTTATAAAGACATACAACCAATATTTTTACGAATTTTTGAAAGAAAAAAAGCTTTTAGAACATGATAAATGGATATATGAGTTTGGACAAAAACAAAAAAATAATGAAAAACACCAGCATTTATTTTTAAACACTATTTCTCACACTTATCATTCATCGCTACTTCAAGATCTTGATTTAAGTATTTCCTCAAGAGATGCTTTTCTTTGGGGGACCAATGTCCAGGAGGCGTTAGACAGCGGAACATTAGTTCATGAGTATATGCAAAGAATAGTCCGAGAAGAAGACTTGATGCTTGTTGTTGATCATATCAAAGAAAGCACAACATTACCAAATAAAAATGAATTGATTAAGATGTTATCTCAGATAGTCAACCATCCGGATCTAAACCAACTTTTTAAATCTTCAGAGAAAGTGGAAGTGGAAAGAAAAATAATAACATCTAAAGGAGCTGTTTTAATCCCTGATCGTTTAAATATTAATGAAGCTGGAGAAATAACAATAACTGACTATAAAACCGGGAAATATCAAAAAAAACATGAAGTTCAAATTAATAATTATGAAGTTGCATTACAAGAAATGGGGTTTATAATATCAGAAAAATTATTGATCTATTGTTCTTCTAAAGAAATTGAGATAAAAAAGGTTTAATTTTGAATTTTAAAAAATAATTATGTACGGTAAAATACAAGGACATTTTTCAAATGAAATTCAAGAGATAAAAGACAATGGTCTTTTTAAAAAAGAAAGAATTATTACTTCACCACAAGGAGCGGTTATTAAGATTTCTTCAGGTGAAGAAGTAATAAATTTTTGTTCAAACAATTATTTAGGCTTATCAGATAATCCTGAAGTCATACAAGCAGCAAAAGATGCTATGGATTCCCATGGCTTTGGGATGTCATCAGTTCGATTTATTTGTGGAACTCAAGATATACACAAAACATTAGAGCAAAGAATCGCAGATTTTTATCAAACAGAAGACACAATCCTTTACGCAGCAGCTTTTGACGCTAATGGTGGAGTTTTTGAGCCCTTGCTCACAAAAGAGGATGCAATAATCTCAGATTCCTTAAATCATGCATCAATTATTGACGGTGTAAGGCTATGTAAAGCAGCAAGATATCGCTACAAAAACAGCGATATGAAAGATTTAGAACAGCAATTAATTGAAGCAGATAAAAATGGAGCAAGATTTAAATTAATTGTTACCGACGGGGTATTTTCTATGGACGGGATCGTAGCACCATTAGATAAAATATGTGAATTGGCTGAAAAGTATGATGCGTTGGTTATGATTGATGAATGTCATGCAACTGGATTTATTGGAAAAACCGGTCGTGGGACTTTAGAGGAAAAGAAAGTTTTAAATAAAATAGATATCATTACGGGTACGTTAGGAAAAGCTCTTGGTGGTGCAATGGGAGGCTATACTACAGGTAAAAAAGAAATTATAGAACTACTAAGGCAACGGTCTAGACCTTATTTATTTTCTAATTCTCTTGCTCCTGCTTTAGTTGGAGCATCTATTAAAGTTTTTGATTTAATTTCTAACGATACACAATTGAGAGATCAACTTGAAAACAATACAAATTATTTCAAAAAAGGCATGAAAAATGCTGGTTTTGAAATCGTTGAGGGTGATTCAGCGATTGTTCCCGTTATGCTATACGATGCAAAGTTATCTCAAACCATGGCAAATTTACTTTTAAACGAAGGAATATACGTCATAGGGTTTTTTTATCCTGTGGTCCCAAAGGGCAAGGCGAGGATTAGAGTACAGCTGTCTGCATCACACAATAAAGAACATTTAGACAAAGCAATTCGTGCATTTGTTAAAATTGGTAAAAAACTCAATGTAATTTAAGTCCAAAAAGAGTCTTTTTAGCAATAGAAACAAGCATTTTCTAAAAAATTTAATAGATTTATTTTTGTTAATAAATTTTAACAACTTACTTTTGCCTTTAATAACACTTAAAAAATTTAAACATTCAAAATATGAAACATCTAAACATTTTTTTAGTAGCAATACTCTTTATAGTAGGAGTAGGTGTATCTAATGCACAGGATAAAAATAATCCTTGGTCAATTGAAGTTGGTGTAAACGCAGTCGATTTTTTTCCAATTGAAAAAACTGATGATGGAAGATTTCCAGCAACAACAAAAGGTGGCATTTTTACCGAATACTTCAACGCAAATGACCATTGGAACATGATCCCTACACTTTCTGAGTTAAAAATTGGAAAATACCTAGATAATGGATTTACATTTGCGATGGCCGGTTCTTTTAATAAGATCTCTAGAGTAGGTGATGAATCAGCCAACGATTTATCATACATAGGGGTAGATGGAGAGATAAAATATAGTTTTAGAGAATTACTAAACGATTGTTGGTTTGCACCATACCTTGGTGTAGGTGGTGGTTATACATGGGTTGACAACATTGGATTTGGAACTGCTAATGGAATTTTAGGAGTTGATTTTTGGGTTGCTGAAAACTTAGCATTATCTGCACAATCAACATACAAGCATTCATTTGAAGACAACTATGGAGCTACTCATTTTCAACACACTCTTGGTATTAAGTTTAAGTTTGGTGGTAAAGACACAGATGGAGACGGAATTTACGATTACGAAGATGAATGCCCTGAAACACCAGGTTTAGAAGAGTTTAACGGA
Source organism: Flavobacteriaceae bacterium (assembly GCA_024232495.1). Lineage (GTDB taxonomy): Bacteria > Bacteroidota > Bacteroidia > Flavobacteriales > Flavobacteriaceae > Marifrigoribacter. The sequence goes on along the minus strand of JAAEPP010000499.1, from coordinate 9,281 downwards.
TGCCCTGATACAGATGGTGATGGTATAGAAGATAGAAACGATGAATGTCCAAATACCCCAGGACTTCCTGAATTTAATGGATGTCCAGATACAGATGGTGACGGTATACCAGATCATTTAGACGCTTGTCCAAATACAGCTGGTTTAGCTGAATATAATGGATGTCCTGATACAGATGGTGATGGTGTTCCGGATAACGAAGACGAGTGTCCTACAGTTGCTGGTCCAAAGGAAAACAATGGATGTCCTTGGCCAGACAGAGACGGCGATAGCGTTCCAGATAATGTAGATGAGTGTCCAGATGTTGCTGGTACTGTTGCTAACAATGGTTGTCCAGAAGTTTCAGAGGCGATAAGAAAAGCTTTGAGTTCTTATGCTAAAACAATTTTATTTGACACTGGTAAGTCTACAATAAAATCTATCTCAGCTGGTGTATTAAACGATATATATGGTATTATGGAAGAGTATCCAAATGCTAGATTCTTAGTTGAAGGCCACACAGATAATACAGGTAGCGAAGGGTTCAATATGACACTCTCAAAAAGTAGAGCTAATTCAGTTGTAGATTATCTTACTGAAAAAGGAGTTGACGCTGGAAGATTAGATTCTACTGGTTATGGAGAACAAAACCCACTTGATTCTAACAATACAAAAGAAGGTAGAGCTAACAACAGAAGAGTTGAAATTAGCCATATTAAATAATTTTTAATATTATATTTATACAAAAAACGCCTCGACTTGTCGAGGCGTTTTTTATTTTTAGATGATGATTACATTCTTAGAAGAGACGCTCAATAAAATAAAAGAGGAAACCTCTGATATTTCTGAACTCACAATTATCCTTCCAAGTAAAAGAGCCTGTGGGTTCTTACTAAATAATCTAAAGTCATCTCAAAGCGAAACAATTTTTTCTCCAAAAATTATTAGTATTGAGGAGTTTATTCAAGAGATTTCTGGTCTAGAGATTATTGACAATACTGATCTTTTATTTGAGAGCTACAAAGTTTATCTTCAGGTCGTTTCGAATCAAGAAAAAGATAGTTTTGAAGTTTATTCAACATGGGCGAATACACTTCTAAACGACTTTAGTGAGATAGATAGGCACTTAGTTCCAACTAATTCATTTTTTAATTATTTGAGTAAAATTAAAAATATTAATTATTGGAATGTACAAAATGAACCAACCGAATTGATAAAAAACTATTTGAAATTTTGGAATAGTTTACCTTCCTTCTACAATTTACTTAAAACGGAATTACTACATAAAAATCAAGGATATCAGGGTATTGTTTATCGAGAGGCTGCCGAAAACATAGAACATTATAAATTAAACAAGACAAACAAACCTCATGTTTTTATTGGATTTAATGCTCTTAACAATGCAGAACAGACAATAATTCAAGAATTTCTTGAAGATAAGCACACCAGAATTTATTGGGATATTGATCAATATTTTTACGACAGTAAAATTCATAATAGCTCTTATTTTATAAGACAGTACCTATCAAAGTGGAATTTTTTTAAAACAAATCCGGCATCTTATATCTCAAATAATTATTGTTTAGATAAGAAAATAGATATTATTGAAGCACAAAAAAATATAAGTCAAGTAAAGTATATAGGAGATTTACTTTCTAAGCTGCCCGCTTCAGAATTGAACCAAACTGCTATAATTCTTGCAGATGAAAATTTATTCATACCACTACTTCATTCTATTCCAGAAAACGTTGATAAAGTTAATATCACTATGGGAGTTTGTCTTAAACAATTTCCAATAACAGGTTTTTTTAATTTACTAATTACGCTCCATAATTCCGATAATTCTCTTTACTACTTTAAAGATATTATTGCGATATTAAATCATCCAGTTACCACTAAAATTTATCCTGACTATTCAAATATTATTGAAAAAATTACAGTAAATAATTTGACATATTTAACATTTGAGAAGCTAATATCTTTATCAGATGATAAAGATCTTCATGTTATTAATATTCTTTTTGCTACTTGGAATAATAATAGCACTAAAGGGCTATCTGTGTGTCTAGAAATTATCGATTTTATAAAAAATACCAAAGCGTTATTTATTGAGAGAGCAGCACTTTATCAAATATTTAATGTCTTTAAAAAAATAGAAGATCTTAATTATAAATTCACACATTTTAAGAGTATTAAAATATTTCAAAAAGTTTTTTCAGATATCATAAATACAACAACTGTAGATTATCAAGGCGATGCCTATAATGGACTTCAAATTATGGGAGTTCTTGAGACCAGAGTTTTGGATTTTAAAAATATAATAGTAGCATCTTTAAATGAAGGGACTTTACCATCGGGTAAATCTAACAACTCTTTTATAACCTATGATTTAAAAAAAGAATACAAGCTCCCAACCTATTCAGAAAAAGATGCTATTTACACGTATCATTTCTTCAGATTGTTGCACAGAGCAGAAAACGTAACGTTACTTTATAATAATTTCTCGGAGGGTCTAAGTGGCGGAGAAAAAAGTAGATTTATTTCTCAAATAGAATTTGAAAGAAATCCAAGACATAAAATTACTAAAAAGATAATAAGTCCTGATATTAAAGGCTGTAAGATAGAATTACAGAGCATAAAGAAAACCGACGATGTTATTCAAAAAATTAAAGATATTGCTAAAGAAGGGTTTTCACCCTCTGCTTTAACATCCTACATCAGAAATCCAATGGATTTTTATCTTCAAAAAGTATTGGCAATTAATCAAACCAAAACGGTAGAAGAAATTGTAGCTACAAATACTTTAGGAACTATAGTTCACGACACATTAGAGAGCTTTTATAAACCACTTGAAGGACAAAAATTAAAATTAGACACTCTGGAGGCTATGAAAATTAAAATCGGTTCAGAGGTCGAAAAACAATTTAAAAAAACCTATAAAGAAGGAACTTATAATAAAGGTAAAAATCTAATCATATTTGAAGTTGCAAAATATTTTATTTTAAATTTTATTAATTATGAAATGGATGATATTAAAAATGGGAATGAAATTAAAATATTAAATATTGAAAGTAGACTAGTATCTGATTTTCCAATTAATGATATTGACGTTCACACAAAGATTAAAGGAAAAGTAGATCGTATTGATGAGTACAATGGGACCTTAAGAATTATAGATTATAAAACCGGTGTTGTTGAGCCACGTGATTTAGAGATCGGTGATTGGGGAGATTTAACTTTAGATTATAAATATAGCAAAGTTATTCAGGTACTTTCATACGCTTTCATGGCAAATAAAACAGCTAGCTATGAAAATATTGAAGCTGGAATAATCTCTTTCAAAAGATTAAAAAAAGGATTTATAAAATTCACTCAAAAAGGAAAGCCTAAACAAACTAATATCACTCAGGAAATTCTTGATAGATACACCATTGAATTAAAAAAATTAATCCTTGAGATTAGCGATAAAGAAATTCCATTTAAAGAAAAAGATGTTGAGTAAATGATTAAAAAAAATTTAATTTTAGATAGAAAAAATAAAAAACCTATTGTTTATGATGTTTTTTACAAGGAATCCAATACTCCAAAACCTATAATAATTTTTTGCCATGGCTATAAAGGTTACAAAGATTGGGGTGCATGGAATTTAGTAGCTAAAAAGTTTTTGGAAGAAGGTTTTTTCTTTATAAAATTTAATTTTTCTCACAATGGCGGCACAATTGAAGATCCAGTTGATTTTAATGATCTCGAGGCTTTTGCAAATAATAATTTTAGTAAGGAGCTAGACGATCTAGACGCAGTTATTGATTTAATTAGTTTAAATACCAATTTTAGTAAAGAGCTAGATTCCACTAATATATCTTTGGTTGCACACAGTAGAGGTGCTGGCATAATTCTAATTAAAGCATCTCAGGATAGTCGAGTAAAAAGCGTAATTACTTGGGGGGGTGTTAGTGATTTTAAATCAAGGTTTCTTATAGGCTCTGATCATTTTAATAATTGGAAAGAAAAAGGAATTACGTTTGTAGAAAATTCAAGAACAAAACAACAGATGCCTCATTATTTTCAGTTTTTTGAAGATTTTGTGAACAACGAAGAACGCCTTACCATTCAACTTGCAGTTAAAAAGATAAAAATTCCAATGCTAATAATTCATGGTGCAGCAGATACTACTGTAATGGAAAAAGAAGCTAGACTTTTACATCAATGGAATCCAGATAGTGAATTAAAAGTACTTGAAAAAGCAAATCATTCTTTTGGAACAAGACACCCCTGGAAAGCCAAAAATTTGCCTAAAGATTTAAAAAAAGTAGTTGAAAGTTCTGTTTCTTTTCTAAATAAATTAACTCTGTGAACGCCCTTTCAGTCTGACTTCTATTTTCTTTTTAATAACTGTAAGGCGCTTCATTAAATCCATAAGTTCAGGATCTTTATTTTCTTTATAGATTTCATTTACACCTAATATAAGTGCTTTTACCTCTCTAGAAGCAACTATTCTATCACTCGTGGTTTGAAAAGAAAGTTTTCTGGTTTCAAACTCTAAGGCTTTATCTATAATTTCCATAAGGTATTATTTTGTATTATACCGTAAATATATTTATATAAATGAATTTACCAATAATTTATTAAAAAAAATTTGATAGAGTTTTTTTAAAATTAGAAGCTTTTTGTGGTGGCTAAGATTGTTTCCTATATTATTGTAACGAATTTAATAAATTTGAGAAAAATAAAGTGATTAAATGATTCGATTAGCAAAAGAGACCGAATTACTTGAAATAATGTCAATAACTAAGGCTTGTACAGCACATATGATTGATCAAGGTATCTATCAATGGAATGATGATTATCCTTCAAAAAAAGCCTTTATTAAAGATATAAACAGAAAGGAGCTTTTTGTTTTGAAAATCAATAGTAAACTAATAGGTTGTATGGTATTAACACCTGTTATGGACATAGAATATGAGTCTATTAATTGGATTACGGGAAATAATAATAGTTTGTACGTACACAGATTAGCAATACACCCAAAAAAACAAGGAAAAGGATATGCTCAAAAACTGATGGCATTTGCTGAAAATTTTGCTGTCAGGAATAATTATAATTCTATAAGGCTAGACACCTTTAGTAAAAATATTAAAAATCAAAAGTTTTATGAAATTCGAGGCTTTAAAAGGCTAGGAAATATTCATTTTCCGAAACAAAGTGAATTTCCTTTTTACTGTTATGAATGGTTATGCAAAAAATAGATATTTCATTTAAAAGAATTCAGCAATTAGCTTTGCCAGCTATTATTGCAGGAATTGCGGAACCTATATTATCTTCTACAGACGCAGCTGTTGTAGGAAATATTTCAGAGTTTGGAACAGAATCACTTGCAGCAGTTGGAATTGTAGGATCGTTTCTTTCTACTATTATTTGGGTTTTAGCTCAAACAAGAAGTGCTATTTCGGCCATTATTTCTCAAAATTTAGGTGCAGGAAACTTAAAAAGTCTCAAATTTTTTCCAGCACAAGCGATATTATTTAACGTGTTATTAAGTTTCATACTTTTATTTTCTACTTATTTTTTTATTGAGGAAATTTTTATATTTCTAAAAGCAGATGGAAAAATATTAGTCTATAGCAAAGACTATTACTATATCCGAATTTGGGGCTTTCCCTTAACCTTATTCACATTTGCTATTTTCGGAATATTTAGAGGGCTTCAAAATACATTTTGGCCAATGATCATTGCGTCTTTTGGAGCAATCGTAAACATAGTTTTAGATATTATTTTAGTTTATGGAGTTGACAATTTTATAAATCCAATGGGGGTAAAAGGAGCTGCTTGGGCAAGTTTAATCGCCCAATTAATAATGGCAATTTTATCATTATCTCTCCTGCTTTATAAAACTAACGTTTCCTTAAAGTTAAAGCGGTTATTACATCCAGAATTAAAACGGCTAGTAACTATGAGTTTTAATTTATTTATACGATCAATAGCGCTTAATATAGCTTTATTATTAGCTGTACGTGAGGCAACATCTTTAGGTAAAGAGTATATAGCTGCTCATACGATAGCAATTAATTTATGGTTATTTTCGGCATTTTTTATAGACGGATATGGCGCTGCAGGAAATATTCTTGGCGGTCGATTATTGGGGGCTAAAATGTATCAGGACTTATGGACACTAACCAAACGTGTTAATATTTACAACTTAATTGTTAGTTTATTATTAGTTATAGTAGGAGTACTATTTTACAATCATTTAGGTTTAATTTTTACTAAAGACACTCTCGTCTTGACGACTTTTTACAGTATTTTCTTTATTGTATTAATTTCTCAACCGTTTAACGCTTTAGGGTTTACCTTAGATGCTATATTTAAAGGGCTAGGTGAAATGAAATACCTTCGAAATATATTAGTTGCTGCTACTTTTTTTGGATTTATACCCACACTATTAATAGGAAATTATTTAGATTTAAAATTAAAAGGAATATGGGTTGCGCTGGTGGTTTGGATTGCTTTTAGGGCTGTTGCTTTAATTTATAAATTTAAAGTAAAATATTATCCATTAGCAAAAAGTGAATAAGTCAATTATGAATAAATTCTTATCATTAAAATAGTATCTTTACTACTTTATTTTTAGAATATATGAGTAGCACTATCAGAATTACCAAACAATTTTCTTTCGAGACGGGTCATGCTTTATATGGCTATGACGGAAAATGCAGAAATGTACACGGCCACAGTTATAAACTTTATGTAACGGTAATAGGGACCCCTATTTCAGAAGTTAATCACGTTAAATTAGGAATGGTTATAGATTTTAGCGACCTAAAGAAAATAGTGAAAAATAAAATAGTAGATATTTTTGATCATGCCACCGTATTTAATAAAAATACACCCCATGTTGAATTAGCAAAAGAATTAAAAAATAGGGGTCATAATGTGTTATTAGTAGACTATCAACCTACAAGCGAAATGATGATTATTGATTTTGCGCATGTTATTAAAGCTGAGTTGCCATCGCACATTCAACTTCATTCTCTTAAGTTACAAGAAACAGACAGTAGTTACGCAGAATGGTTTGCATCTGATAATTCTTAATTACATTCGTTATATTTAACCCATGCAAATTCCAGAAGGAAAAAAAATATATTTTTCAAGTGACAATCATTTAGGAGCTCCAACTAATGAAGCGAGTTTGCCGCGTGAAAAAAAGTTTGTAAAGTGGTTAGATGAAATAAAAAAAGATGCAGCAGCTATCTTTTTGTTGGGAGATTTATTTGATTTTTGGTTTGAATACAAAACGGTAGTACCAAAAGGATTTGTAAGAACCCTAGGGAAACTTGCTGAAATATCTGATAGTGGAATACCTATTTATTTTTTTGTGGGGAATCATGACCTTTGGATGAATGATTATTTTGAAAAAGAATTAAATATTCCAACTTATCGTGATACAAAAGAATTTTCTTTTAACGGGAAGTCTTTTTTAATTGGTCATGGAGACGGGAAAGGACCTTACGATAAGGGCTATAAAAGAATGAAAAAAATATTTATGTATCCATTTTCAAAATGGATTTATCGTTGGTTGCATCCAGATATAGGTGTTAGAATAGCTCAGTATTTATCAGTGAAAAATAAACTAATATCTGGAACTGAAGACAAAAAATATCTGGGAGATAATAAAGAATGGTTAGCCCTATACGCTAAAAGAAAATTAGAAACGAAACACTTTGATTATTTTATATTTGGCCACAGACATTTGCCTATGGAAATTAAAGTTAGCGATAGTTCTACTTATTATAATTTAGGCGATTGGATAAATCATTACACTTATGGTGTATTTGACGGATCAGATTTTTGCCTCAAAAAATATTAAATGATAGAAAATCAATATTATAATCTTTCTGAAATGCCCTGGATTCTTATTCCTGGATTATAACTTCTACGTTATTAAATCACCTCTTCAGTAACAAGAATAGTTACTAATTATCAAATTTAATCTTTACTAATTTATTAATTTATGAAAAACATCATTGTTTTAGGAGCTGGCATGGTAGGAAGTGCTATTGCAATTGACCTATCAAAAACACACAACGTAAGCCTTACAGATTTAAACCAAGATGCGTTAATAAAAGCTTCTCAAAAATGCAGTAACCTTGAAACCTTTTTACTAGACGTTACCAAGAAATTGACCCTACAAAAAACTATTAAGGATTTTGATTTAGTAGTTTGTGCTGTCCCAGGATTTCTGGGGTTTGAAACCCTTAAGTCAATTATTGAAGCTGAGATGAATGTTGTTGACATATCCTTCTTTTCAGAAAACTCATTAGAATTAGACGCATTAGCAAAAGAAAAAAACATAACAGCTATTGTAGATTGCGGTGTCGCTCCAGGTATGGATAATATTATTTTAGGACATTATAATGAGAAAATGAAGCTAACGGATTTTGAATGTTTAGTAGGGGGACTACCCAAAGTAAAAAAATGGCCCTTTTGTTATAAGGCTCCCTTTTCTCCGGTAGACGTTATTGAGGAATATACGCGTCCAGCGCGATATATTGAGAATGGAGAAATGATTACTAGAGACGCGCTTACAGATTGTGAATATATAGAATTTCAAGGTGTTGGCACTTTAGAGTCTTTTAATTCAGACGGCTTGCGATCTATAATGTTTACCATGCCTCATATTAAAAATATGAAAGAGAAAACCTTGAGATATCCTGGACACGTAGAATATGTTCAGGTATTGAAGCAAAGTGGTTTTTTTGACACTACCGAAATAGAGATTAATGGTAATAAAGTGTCACCATTAGAGGTGACAAGTAAAGTATTATTTAATGAATGGAAGTTAGGCGATACCGAGGAAGAAATTACGGTGATGCGAATAACGCTAAAAGGAGAGAATTTAGCAGGAAAAATTGAAGAGGTTGTCTATACATTACACGATCAATATTGTAGAGAAACAAATACTTCTTCAATGGCGCGTACAACAGGTTATACCGCTGCCGCTGCAGCCAATATTCTTTTAGAAAATAAGTTTTCAGAGAAAGGAGTTTTTCCTCCAGAATTAGTTGGTAAGCATGAAGTTTGTTTTTATTATTTTCTTAGTTACTTAGAACAAAGAAATATAATTTATCAAAAAAAGTCTAAAATAATTGAATAGTTTTTTATCGAAAAACCTCAGTTCAAGTTATTTACTATTTATATTTGAGTAATGAATAAAGCCTTATTGCTTAACGTAAACAATTTATCTATTTCTTTTGGAAACACTAAAAATAGTGTTGAGGTAGTACACCGTATTTCTTTTCATATTA
>JAAEPP010000498.1 GCA_024232495.1 Flavobacteriaceae bacterium | reverse complement strand
CTCCTGTTTCAATCTCTCTAGTAGACTTGTTTTGTACGTTGTCTAATTCACTAAATTCGATTGGTTGTAGTGTTCTAAAGTATAAGCTTAGGTAAATCTTATTTACAGCTAATATCTTATTTAAAGCATCTATAATGTTTTGTTGGAATGGTCTAATAACAATGTTGTCCATGAAGTTAGAAGCAACTTGAAGTTCTTCTGCATTATTACCAAATCCTGTATTGTCTTTAATCCCTAAAAGGATTGGAGACACAATACCGTGACCTAACATTATCTTCTCTCTTGATTCTTCTGATAAGAATTGATATTGAGCGTGTGCATCAGGTAAATGTACAGGGTCTATATTAGCAGCAGTCTCTTTGTCTTCATTAAAACTTAGGATGAATTTACCACTATTCGAACTTCCACCGAATTTAGATGCTATCTTACTTTCTATCTGTCCTTGTACTTCTTCAGAAGGCACTCCGTTATTAAAGTTAATTAATAAACTAGGCTGTAAACCATTCTCTATATTCGATAAGTGGTAGTTAGATACCTCTTCCTCT
>JAAEPP010000497.1 GCA_024232495.1 Flavobacteriaceae bacterium | reverse complement strand
TTCCTTGGTCTGGTATGTTTTTTTCTTTTTTCCTGACTTTCAATCATTTGAGTAACTTGCGGTATTTCCGTGATATCTCCTTTTTTCTTCCTTAGTCTGCAGGGCCCACGCCACCGGGGTGGCCACAGGGGCCATGGCCCCCCCACCAATTTGGCCAAAAAAATTGTTAATTTTCCAAATTTGAGTAAATAAAGCAAGACTAGAGCTTTATTCTCGTGAGCACGAAGAATTTTTAAGCATTTTTGCAGAGGCAAACACGTTTGGCTGGGAGGCAGAGGGGGGTGGTCCCTGGCAAAAATCTATCGGAATTATTGGAAAGCTCGTTAGTTTGACGGAAATTTCTTATTGCTTATAACGATGAAACTTTCAAGATTATGTCGGAGAAACTGCTTACAAGTGTTTCGTTCAACCATTCTGCACAAGAAGGCATTATAGAAGGATTTTTGGAGACAGTCATGCCTGATCTTATCGGTGAATAAGAGTAAATTCGCCCTCCTCATCTGTTCTGTCAACTCTTAGCCTAGCTCTTAAAAAATCTCTGACATCCAGGCAACGTAAGTTAAAAACTTTTTCTCGCTACGCTCGCCTTCTGTTTTTCTATTTCATCTCATTTATATGGAAGACACTTAAGATAGGTTCAAACTTTCCTATTCATAAAAGCATGACTATAATTTCTAAAATGTGCTGCTGGTTGATGATCATTTAAGACACTTCTGGGTTTTAGACTTCCAATGGTTTTTCTACGCTTCAGAAATAACCTAAAATTTTTCGCTCGCTACGCTCGCAAGCACTTCCTCTAAATAATCACTGTTTCAGATCCGTGAGCCTAAATTGGAGAGCCCCTAGACACCCCTAATATGAACAATCAGTAAAAATCTTGGTCGGAGATTTTCCTTGTTGCTGTCGCAAATTTTGATCTTTACGTCGCTCTTGTTAGTTGTGTTCTGTTATAAAAGTAATATTTGTTAGGCCTATGTTCAGATTTGGGAGTGCCAATATGAGGATCGA
>JAAEPP010000496.1 GCA_024232495.1 Flavobacteriaceae bacterium | reverse complement strand
TAGCTTTTAATACGCTCTGTGTTTACTAAAAAACTCAAATATAACAAGAAATTAAACATGGACAAAAAACAGTTGGCTTTTGCTCCTTCGTCACTATTTTAGCCAACAATTTTTTGCCTGTTAATTGGGCGTTATATGCTCGGAGGATTCACTCACAGTGTCAACTTACGATTTATTGGATGTAGAAAAACGTCTCGTTACAGTTAATGATCAATTCAGCGAATTAATTGTATTATCTGAAAATGCCCAAAAAGATAAAGCGGCAATCAAAAGCCTGTATGGAGCTTTAAAAACAAAACTTAGGGCTGGCAGGGATAAATATCAATTAGAAAAAACTGAAAAAGTGGCATCAGAAGCTGAACTTTGTTTTTATTATCCAGCTGTAAGTGAGACTGTAAATTCTTTAACTGTTGCAATTGGCGGAAAAGTAGATGACCATTTTATTTCTACATTATACGACGCACAGGGACAAATAGAGTGTTATTTAAATCAAATAAGGAGCATATAACAAGCAAATTAACAGGACAAAAAACAGTTGATTTTGCTCCTGCGTCGCCATTTTAACCAACTATTTTTTGCCCATTATTTGGGCGTTAGTGGGCACCGCTAATTCAAGTGATTTTTTATTGTAAAAGCGGAGTTTTCAAAATTGGATTGGTGGGTTACGCCTCAATTTTCGCCATTTACTTTTTGGTGGTAACCAGCGAAATTCACCCTCATTTGTCAATTTAGGTTTGGCGAGTTCGCTTCAATTAGTGAAACAGAGTGGCTCAAAGTTCAACCTTTAGTGGGTAGCGGTACTGGGTGTTTTTGGATTCTTCCGAATAACCCACGAATATGGTAACGTATTGTGATATTAGTGTTTTAACTAAATATCAACTAACAAGGCATTCAAACGGACAAAAAACAGTTGGCTTTTTTCACTCCGTTCAATATTTTAGCCAACAAT
>JAAEPP010000495.1 GCA_024232495.1 Flavobacteriaceae bacterium | reverse complement strand
GCCGTTAAATTAGAAATAAATGAAATTAAGTATAACAATAACAAGTATACAAAACTACAAATGTTTAAAATACGTAAAAGTCTATAAACTAGTCTATAATGTTAAAAATACGTAAAAGTCTATAATGATAAAATTGTTCAGATATTTTAAAGATAAAATTATATGAAGTAGGCTGCAATGAAGTTTTCCTTCACTTTGCAATTGAATGTTTTTTTGTTTGATATTGATTTTAGAGGTGTCTTTAGATTGTTCCATAAGCGAGCCCCTGAATTTTGAACCGTATAATCACCCCATCTCATGTTAGATTTTCTTATTCTATAGTTGGCTTTTTGTCTAGTTTCGTACCTATGCAGATTTTTATTAGTTTCGAAATATTGCTCAAATACTTCTGGCAGATGGTGTTTATTATAGTGCACATTATGCATCAGCTTTAGAATCTTCCATTGGTAAATATAAGTTTATGTTACATTTTTCCAACATTTTTGAATGTCAATGTATCTAATGTCTCCTAGATTTCATTCCAACACCCATTCCAAGTATGCCAGTGGAAGACGGAAGTTACATGGCCAGGGAATGTGGAGCAACGACCAAATACGCTGCACTTGGGTCGCAAAGGACAAAAGTACCAAATGAAGTTTATGCTCATTTGAATTTCAAAGTCAGGAATTTCAAGGGTGGATACTTCGCT
>JAAEPP010000494.1 GCA_024232495.1 Flavobacteriaceae bacterium | reverse complement strand
TCTTGACGATCGTCCAAAAAATCGTCTCGTGGAGATCGCCCATAAATAGGTTATGTGACGTCAGCATGTGGACTGGTAACCTTCGAGACCATCACCATTTGCAGGCTAGCACGTTTAAGGTACTACACTACTAATTATTTAAAGTTGCTCTCCTGCATAAACTTTACACTCAAATGGGATCAAAATTTGCCAAGAAAGTCTATGGAATTTTCTAATTTTTTCCAGAATGAGAAAAATGAAAAATCTTGCATAAATTAAGGTGGACGCATGCATAAATTAATTTTTTTTGAAAATTAGCTGACCTATGATACCTTCACCAAAATGTTTGAAACTTGGTATGCACTATGGCACAACTATGATGCTTCCCCTAAACTAGAATTTTTGGCATACAGCCCATATTTCCAAACAAATAATCAAAATAGTTCAAAACGCTAAATTTTCCATTACCGCACTAAATTTCAAATTTGCAGATTTTTGTTTGAAACATTGCAAATACAAAAATCCTAGTTTAGGGGAAGCAGTAATGTCTGCTGTAGGTGTATGCCAAGTTTGAATAGGATATTTTCAGAAATGAGAATTTCACGGCCTTCAAAAGATCGTCAACAAGCCGATTTTGCATATTTGAGAAAATCGCTGTTAAAGTTTTTGAATAAAAATGCATTGTTAAAAACCATATTTTGTATTGTGAAATGACACTCTAGCTTATGCTTCAGCCACCTTCTGATCAAATCATGTCTTTTCAGAAGAAAAAAGGACTTACAAAATTTTTTTTGAGCCCTCGAGGAGTGAAAAGGTAAGGTGGACAGCTCCGATAATTTTAGAACAAAATCAAAATTTTTTAAAATTTAATTTCAAGAGTTTTAAAAGTCATGTTAGATAGCCAAATGTGCATTGCAATATACACACCCTCAGAAACTCCCACAGGAATAGCTTTCTCCACCCTCTTGCTCTTTTTCTTTGTCCTCATAGTGCTTTTTGTGGGACCTAAGCTTCTTTCTTCTCTTCTTTCCCTTCTCGCTGCTGCTTCTCAAACTGTCATTAAGCCTTTTCAAGTTCTTTCGTTTCCCAGCCATTATCATAAACTTTCCTGGCTTGACACCAAGTTTTTTTAAAACTCTGTTGACTCCCATGCAACCATCATTATAGGTAACAACAGCTGCATTTACTCCAATTTCGACAATGGCTCTAGATGTATGTACTTGCTTTGGGCATTTCTGCCAAATGACGCCATGAAGTGCCTCGTTCACATTTTGAGTCTTTCCGTGAAGACACTTTTTCAAAAGGTCATCTTTGCTAAGGTCTGTGAAGATTGGGCCTAGAACTTCTTTTACAGCAGAGGGAATGGTTATGCTTGGCTTGTAAGAATTATTTTTTGTGAGCTTATCTGATTGGTATTTGCACCAACTTTCTTTTGTCCTGGGGCAAAACTTGTGCCTGTCATCCATGTCCTTGTTCTCAGAACAATGGAAAAGAATAGCAATGATAGATTTCTTCATTGCATACAGATTTGTCGTATTTTGTCTAATGGCCATTCCATAATAATTTTGCATGGCATTGATTATCTTTTTTGTTAGCCGATTTTTTCCGCTTATTCCCTTTCCATCGGACAGCTTTTGTCCTCTCTTATCTCTGACTAGGTTTCTCAATCTGGTTCCCATTCTCTTTTGGACATGTCCAATGCATTCAAGCTTAACTATTTCTTTGTCGCCATATGGTTTTGCATCAACAACGCTTTGGTGTGCCTTCGTATCCCCATCCCCAATATAGCCAGTGTATTGGAGGTTCAAATGTGGAACAGATCTTTTGAAAATTTCAATAGCACCAGCAGCTTCCATATTACCAGATGACTGCGTATGGTTTATGCTGCAATTATGTTCATTTTTCCACTGTTCATATTCTTGTGTCCCCTTTTTCTTTTCCCAGTGCTGGCAGCCTTTGCAAATCTTTGACATGACCTGGGTGTCAAGACATTTTCCGGTATCTTTTGAAAAGAGGGTTACCACCCCATTCAGGGATGAATAACCCCTCTTTTGCCAGCTTCCATCAACAGACACGTGACACTCAGCAATCCCATTCTCATCGCCTCCACCTAAAATTTCTATTAATTCTTTTGCTGCATTTTTCCTACTGTCCTGGGCAACTTCTGCATAACTCTGCCCCAAAGCCTTGTTAATATTATCGTATGGAGTTTGGTTGATGCAGTTGGGCATGTTCATGCATCTTGCAAAGCTTTCCAAGGCACTTAAACCCCTACCAATCTCACGAAAAGCTAATACAAGGCGAGTGTTAACTTCAAAACTTTTTGGGCCTGCTTTTGATTTATTTCCAATTTTGGTAGAGCTATATAGTTCATGATTCCATTTGCAATTGCTGCATTCAAATTGGAGTAAATTCGCAAACCCTTTCTTCTTTGTTAATAAATTTGAAACTGTGATTTGCTGCATGCAAACAGGACACTTTCCAACTATGTTTATTATTTCCTGCAGAACAGACATGTTGATAAGAATGTAACTTTCATCCCGACTTTTCTCATCTCCTCCTCCAGCTGCTGCCGTGTTGTTATCAGGCTGATGCTCTTCAGCTTCATTGGACACATTTAACTTTCTTGCCGTTGCAGTTGGCTCAGGCTCCATTCTCTGTTGCTCAGGCTCAGCTGATGTCCCTTCTTCACTTTGGGGAGGGCCCTCCTCATCATCATGGGTTCTCGCTGGACTAGAACTTGCCTGTGGTGGGCCTAAATCGACTTTTTTCCTGGTGACTTTGGATATGCTTCCAGTATATCTGTTACCGTTAAATAATCTCTTTTTCGAAGCTCTTCTCCTTCGTCCATCCTTGTTGCCCATTTTTTATTTATTATTAAGTATTTTTTCACCAAATTTAGCAGTTACAATCTTCAAATTACAAAGCCACTTTCAGAGAGCCGCGAAAGCCAAAACTAAAACTCATAATTAGTCTATAGCCTCTTTTTCAAAACCTCGTAGCCTCTATATAGGGAAGAAAACGGAATAGCGGATTGTGGATAAGGGGACCATAAAATTTTTGGAAGAGCTTGGTTCAAGTTTGAAGCTAAAAAACTTGCTTAGTACCTGTTGCTAAGGCGTTGTCAAGCAAAATATTTCCAACTACGTGCATTAAAAGATTAAATTACAAGAAATATACACAAATCAAGGAAAAAAACTTCCCACAACAGAATCTCTGATAAATTTGGTATAAGAAAATGGCAACAGGAAAAACAGCATTTTCTGGTCGATAGTTAGTAGTGTAGTACCTTAAAGGTTGGGGTTAGGGTAAATTTTAGGATTAGCCAGGGCATTTCTTAATATGCAGAATGGTGGAGTGATTCCTAACTTGTATCTCAAATCGCTGCCCCACAAATGAAAATTTTTCCTCCACTTATTTGATGTTGATGCCCTTTTCATTTAGTGAAATTTGACTTTTTACGTTTTAACTCACTTCCTATATTTATGGATAAAAGATTTTCAATCAAAATGTTTTGAATTACTAATTCAAATTCAAACTGTCTCCAAATATCAGTTT
>JAAEPP010000493.1 GCA_024232495.1 Flavobacteriaceae bacterium | reverse complement strand
GTTTATTCCGACATTATTTAGCTAGAATGAGAAGAAAATCTAAGTGTTATAGTAAATGTGTAAAAATGCTAGAATATTCTATAAGGCTATTAATTGCTAAAAGAAATAATTATTTATCTATAATTAGGTAGCAATGCCCTTTTTATAAGCTATTAAACAAATAGAATCTTCATAATAATATTCATCTTTAAAGAAGTCGATTTTAGAAAAACCTGCTTTTTGAAAGATATGAGAATATATTTCCTTTAATCTATCATCATCTAAATTTTCAAATAGACCAAAGTTTTTATTTTTATATCTAAAACAAAATCCATGTCTATTTATTCCGCTAGAAGTTGATTTATAAATTAGCTTCCCTCCTTTTGCTAAAATATTATAATACCTTGTTAAACAATTGTTTTCTTTTTTTGTAATATTATGTTGATATAAAATATCTTCCAAATTGTCTATATCACATAAAGAATTTGATTTATTAAATACATAACATAAAGAAGGAATGGGTTTAATTAAATCTGTTTTTAAAAAATCTAAGTTTATATCTATTTTTTCTGTTTTTATATCCTTCAAATAAAAAGAATTACCCATTTTATAACTTGCTTTTAATGGAATTCTTGTCATTTTACATTTTTTAGAAAGCCTATTATATGAAATATACTTTTCATCAAATTCATAGTTTGTAATATCATAGAAATTATTATAATCATTATTTTTTAGGCATGTAAATAAATATCTCTCATAGTAAATAGGAATATCTACTCTTTCTATTATTATGGCTTTAACTTTCTTATTTTGCAATTCCTGTAATAGTTGATTGTAAGTTTTAATATCTTCAAATTTGCCAATTATATCAGGATGTTTATTTATGTCTGTATCTATAGTAATATCATCATCTAAAACTTCATAAATTCCAGGAATTTCAAATCCGAAAGATTCTTTTATTTTACCATTACCTATTAAAACTCTTGGTAAATGACGGATATTTTGATCTATATCATCTTCTTTCCATTTAATTTTTCTACTTGTATAACCCCATTCTTCTAAATATGATATATATATTGGCCAATTATCGTATGCATATTTATATAGTGTCAATATTCCCAAAGCTGCTAAGCTATAACATGTATATTTTACTGGATTATATTTATATTCTTTATATAAATAATCAACTGTATTAGTAACACTTTGTAATTTATTTTGTTTTTTAATATTACATGATGCAAATATAGATATATACAATATAAATATAATTTTTTTTTTATTGTATTTAGATAGCATAGAAAATACTCAAAATTATTTATTGAAATTTTAATCTTATTTTAAAATTAAATCAAATATATAAAAAATATTATGCGGAATCTTAAAATATTAAAGATATATCTGATATTTATAATTATAATAGCTTTAATTAGGAATTTACTTTAATAATCAATTTTTAAATATTATGTTTTTTATATTAATATATAATTTTAATTTATTCTAATGAAACCTATTAAAAATTCTATTTCTATGTATATTTTAAATATTATATTAAAAATTAGTTATTTGAATATATTTATTGATTAATATTTCTAATATCATATTTTATTTTTTTAAATACTCATATTAAATGAAATAGTATTTATATAGGTTATATTGTATATAATTTTGGCATTGTTAATTTAAAATAAGTCTTAAGGTTTTTCGCAAAATAATTCTTCATTTTAAAAATTATTTTGAAGTTTTAAAATACAGAATTTATAAATAACTATACTAAGTTAACAATGCCATAATTTTTTATTAACCTTATTAATTAGATTAAATAATAAATATAAATTGAATTATTATGATTAGAATAACTTATAAGCTATCTCTATTTTTGTTCTTTATTTCATGTAGTAAAAAAAATATAAATTATAACATGTTAAGACATCGTTATATTAATAATATAAATTTTTCGAAAGATATTAATAATATTAAACAAAATACTATTGATTTATCAGATATTAGTAGCGAAAGTGATAATAGTAGTGATAGTGATTTTGATGTTGAGAAATTTAAAAAAAATTATTTTATTAAATTAGAAAATGATATTAATAAAGAAGATATTGAAGTAAATTTCAAAGATTTTGCTTTTTATGAAGAATATAAACATAATAAAAAAGGATATTTAAGATTAATAGAATCTTTTATTAAAAAAAATAAAATTTCAACTATTGAAGAGATATTGAATTCGACTATTGAATATTCTAAAGCAAAAATAAATAAGCATAAATCAAATATTGATCCTAAATTTGATAAAAAAGAAACTTTTAAAAATTTTGAAGCCAAAATATATAATGTACAATCAATAAACGTTTTAAAAGAAAATATTAATTCTTTCATTGAAAATAATAAAATTAATGGAAATAAAATTAAAAAATCTTTTCTAAAAATATATAAAAATCATTTTAAAGTAAATAGACTTCTTAATTATGAAATAGTAAATGGAAAAACATTATTGCATCAAGCTATTGAAGTAAATAATATTGAGATTTTTGATTTGCTTATTAAATATGGTGCTGATATTAATTTATTATCAATGAATGATAAAGGATATAAAACTTCAATCTTAAACATCCTATTAAATAATCTTTATACAACACAAGAAAAAGAATTATATCAGAAAAATAAAAAAATATTAAATCATATTATTGATAAAGGAAATATAGATCTAGAATCAATATTAATAATATTAAAATTGAAAGATGAAGGTATTCTAAAAAAAGTTTTTCAAAGGAAATTTAAACCTTATGATTATTTTTTATTGATGAATTTTTTTTATAATAAGCTAGAAAGAGAAGAGTTGAAATTATTATTAAATAATATACCAAAGTCTTTAGTTAAAGAATTTGCAGAAAATAATCTAAAGCAAAATAAGAAATCTCAAATTTTTTTATATATGTCATTGATGATTAAAGATATAAAATTATTAGAAATGTCTATAAATTATTATGGAATAAAACCTAATGAATCCTTTTTAGAATATGCTTATTTTGAAAATAATATTACAAATTTACTGGCATATTATTTTAATACTGGAAATATTAAAAACATAAAATTATTATTACAAAAACTAGAAATTAATAATAATATAAATGAAAATGATATAAAAGAAAATTATTGGGAAATTATAAAATCTTTATATAAAATGACATTAGTTAAAGATGAGAAATCAGAAGAAAAATTATTAAATGACAAAGATAAATTTATAATCAATATATTTTTAAATTATAATTCATTGAATGAGCTATTAAAAAAAGGATTTGATCCTAATTATTTTTATAGAGGAATAAGTTTATTAAACTATGTTTTTGAATTAATAAATACAGAATTAAAAAATTTAGATTTAAAGAC
Source organism: Flavobacteriaceae bacterium (assembly GCA_024232495.1). Taxonomy (GTDB): domain Bacteria; phylum Bacteroidota; class Bacteroidia; order Flavobacteriales; family Flavobacteriaceae; genus Marifrigoribacter. Next base: position 546 of record JAAEPP010000493.1, on the reverse strand, counting down.
TAAAGATTTAAATTTAAAAAATCTAAAATTAATTGAATTATTAAGAGAAAAATCTAATGTTATTTGTTATAATTTAGATAAGCAAAACATAAATATATCTTTACCAATTTTAAGATATTTACTGAAAAATGATATTATTTTATATGATAAGAGTGAAAATATAATAACATCACTTGATTTGATAATTTATAAATTACTACTCGATGATGATAATAATAAATTTGAAGAATTAAAAAAATTATGGGAAGAATATGGTTCTCATATACCTTTAATACATTATAAGAATTTAGATATTAAAGATGAATTCTTAACATATAAATAATAATAATATTGTATTAATAAGTGCTAGAATATATATTTAGTACTTATTAATCTTTTGCCTTCTTACAGCACTTACTACAACAAGCTATACTCATTCCATATCAAGATGATTAGTAATTATTTGAAAATTACTATTTATTCTGCTATATAATTTTTCAGTTATTATTGGTATAGTACTAGAAAAGAAATTGTCTATTGCCGACCGAAATTCTTTTGCTGTTTTAT
>JAAEPP010000492.1 GCA_024232495.1 Flavobacteriaceae bacterium | reverse complement strand
TGGTTTATTACAAGCAGCAGGTATAAAAGAATCTGATTTACAGATACCTTGTGAGAATTTTGGTTGTGTGGTGGTGAAAGCTTTGAGATATGATAGTAAATCAAGATATGACGATAAAAATATTTTGAATGAATTAAAAAGAATTTATACACATTTAATGAATAATCAAAAAAATAAAGAAGAAAAAGGAGAAAAAAAACCAATACTTGAGAAGAACATTGACCAAGAAAAAATTATGAAAGACTTAGTATTTCCAAAACAATACCAACCAAAAGGAAACGAGCAACGAAATAATTATCATTTGGATAATAATAGGAAAAAGGATAAATATCAAAGAGCAAAAACAGAAGATGTCGAAATTAAAAGGAAAGTATCACCAGAAAGAATTAAAAAAAAGTATCGTAATATGAATAAAAGTCAACCATTATATCCAGATAAGATAGTAAAACCAATTAAAAAGAATCAAATTGTCGAACCAGTTAAAGAGCAACATGACAATACAAAGCAACCATTTTATCAGCCTTTGAGAGGAAAACCAAATGGTGCTGAAGTTAAGAAAATTTTTCAAAAACCAAAAACAGATAATGTAGATGGAAATTATAACAATTTAGATAGGCTTAGAAAGAAGCAAGCACCTAATAATTTGCCTCTGAATCAATCAGTTAAAGCTCCTGATATTCCAATGGATAAATTTAACGCTAACAATATTCAAATAGAAAAGGATAGATCAAGAGATAAGAAACTCCAAGATGAGCAACAATTTTAGAAGCCAAATGGATATGAAGATCAAACACTTGAGAAACCAAAAATAATTTAAAATCAAAGATTTTCAGTTCCAATAAATTTGGAAAAAAAATATCAAGAACTTGCAGAGAATCCTTATGTTAAAAAAAACACTGTAGATAAACACAAGTACAATAATTTGAATAAACAAAATGAATTTAAAGGAGTTCATTAGAGAGCCAAAATAGATTTAGATGGACATAACCCATATCATCAAGGCTTAAATTAGAAAATGGATCATAAAACATTAGTAAAATATCGAATTAAATAGTTTTTTTAGGAAAAAATGAAGGATGATTTAAAGAGAAAAAGATTAGTATCAAACAATAATAATGGAAAAATAAATGAACCAATTTATGGTCAACTAGTACAAGCAAAAGGATTAATCTAATTTAGAATTATTTATTTTTAACTTTTAAAATACTCATGGTCCAATATCTCTTTACAAGTCAATCTTTTCAATGGATTCAACCTCAATATATTTTCCAACAAATCTATTGTTATCATATCT
>JAAEPP010000491.1 GCA_024232495.1 Flavobacteriaceae bacterium | reverse complement strand
TTCTAAGGCTATTATAGCCTAAAACAGCTCTTTGAACAGTCCTGAGTGGATTATTACCCTACCTGAAACCATTTATTTTGGTTCAATTCTGACCCAAAACCATGGGTTAACCATCAGGGTTTTTTTCAATTTTTTGCTATTTTTGAAGGAAATTTTTTGGTATTTTTCTGCGTTTTCTAAGGCTATTATAGCCTAAAACAGGTCTTTGAACAGTCCTGAGTGGATAGATACCCTACCTGGAACCATTTATTTTGGTTCAATTTTGATCCCAAACCATTGCCTAACCATCAGGGTTTTTTTTCAATTTTTGGCTATTTTTGAAGGAAATTTTTTGGTATTTTTCTGTGTTTTCTAAGGCTATTATTGCCTAATACAGCTCTTTGAGCAGTCCTGAGTGGATAAATACCCTACCTGGAACCATTTATTTTGGTTCAATTTTGACCCCAAACCATGGGCTAACCATCAGGGTTTTTTTTCCAATTTTTGGCTATTTTTGAAGGAAATGTTTTGGTATTTTTTTGCGTTTTCTAAGGCTATTATAGCCTAAAACAGCTCTTTGAACAGTCCTGAGTGGATTGATACCCTATCTGGAACCCTGTATTTTGGTTCAATTTTGACCCAAAACCATGGGCTAACCATCAGGGTTTTTTTCAATTTTTGACTATTTTTGAAGGAAATTTTTTGGTATTTTTCTGCGTTTTCTAAGGCTATCATAGCCTAAAACAGGTCTTTGAATAGTCCTGAGAGGATAAATACCCTAATTGGAACCATTTATTTTGGTTCAATTTTGACATAAAACCATGGGCTAACCATCAGGGTTTTTTTCAATTTTTGACTATTTTT
>JAAEPP010000490.1 GCA_024232495.1 Flavobacteriaceae bacterium | reverse complement strand
GCGGGTGTTTACGGATTTTTTGGTCTTCGGAGACACCAAATCCCGTGTCCTTTGCAGGAAATGCTGCTCGCACTCGAAGCAGTACCATCGCGAGTACTCGCCAAGTGGTGCCAGCCTGCCTGACCTGACGACCCTGTCGCCGTAGTGGTCCCAGAGGGCTTGTCGTTGCTGGAGGTCTCGTTTTTTGTCTCGTCGTTTTGAACTCATTTTTTGGTCTCGTCTTCGGGTGATTTTCAATGACCTCTTTCGTATTGTCTTACCTGTTATTTTTAATAACAGGTAGAAGACAAGACGATAAGGTCGTTTTGAGGGAAGATAAAAAGTTACTTGGAAGTGTACCTTAGAGCGTTCGATCCGGCGGCTTTTGGAAGCTCCTTCAGGATGCCTAGTTTGGACATTTCCTTGAGGTGCTTCTTGAAGGTAATTACCTTACCCCAAGTGCCCAGCTTACAAGCCTCATATATCTCAACAGAGTTGGGTTGCTTGCCGTTCTCCTCCTCGTATTGCGATACCCAAGAGGAGATATTCTCATACTTCCCTGCGATATCGTCCTTCTTGTCGGAGTTCATCTTGTCTCGAACACTCTCGAAACTCTTGACTGTTGGGTCCATATCTGGCTTGTGAATCCACAGAGGGAACTGGAACTCGGCGGTCACTGGAGCAGGGCTAAGTCCTGATCTGGTAACAGCTTCGATCACAACGTGCTTCTCCTCGACATGCTCCCGAATGACCATGTGAGTGTCGGCAGCACGCGAGATGGCACCCGCACCAGCACCAACATCAGTCACACCCTTGTCGCCTTGGTTACCCTTGGAACTGTGGTG
>JAAEPP010000489.1 GCA_024232495.1 Flavobacteriaceae bacterium | reverse complement strand
TACCTGATCGGATCGGTAACTTCAAAACTATATAACCAAGCTTTTACCGATCCGCTAAGCTAGAAAATTACAGGAAAATTGCATAAAATCTGCTCAAAATACCTGCCATTATTTAGCAGTTTTTTTATATTTTCATTTTAATTTCAATTCTACTCAATATATTTTGTAAAAATTTAGGTGATCGGAGATCGGATTGGTGATCAGGGATCGGATCGGATCCATGATCGGGAACTTTAGAAAATTGACGATCGGATTGGAAATCGGATCGGTGACTTTTTCTTGATCGGGACAACACTACTTTTGATTAATTTTCAAGCATACTTTTTATGTTTTATCCTTTAGTAATTTCAAATAAAAGGCAGATAAATTATTAGAAATTATTAAATTTCCATATCTAAATGACTTTATTTACAGCTGGTATGAATTGTGCACTTTACTCTTGATTGTGCGCTTGCATAGATGATCTAGTGTGCTTTTATTTGATCAATTTGAAAACCGCACAACATCATTGTGCATTCCAGTAATTGAGCACACATGGTAAAAATTCTAGTCTGGTCCTTGATGAGTAGGGTAAATCTGGGTCACAGCGGGCTACCCTTTAAAACATCTGGGCCTCAAGTGGTTAAAAGACACAAATAGTATAATACAATCACTGAACTTTCGTGCAAGGTCGGTGAATTGGGAAGATATGGGAAAAGGAATGAATGATCCAAACTGGGATGAAAAATCTGGGTCTACAGACGCAATACAATTATGTGGAGAATTCATAGAATTATTAGAAAATAGTGCCAAGGAAAATGCACCTAAGAGAGGCAAAAAAGGAAGTAATGGTGGAATTCCAAGAGAGAGAAAGAAACTTCATAATAGAATCAAAATGCTCAAAAGAGATAAACATAGAGCATATAGTAAAGAAAAAAAGAAAAGTATTGAAAAGAAAATTCTAGAAACAGAACAAAAAATTATAGAAAGTAAGAAGAATGAAAGATTGGAGAATGAGAAGCATTGTATTGATTGTATGAAAGATAATCCTAGGGTTTTCTATTCTTTTATCAACAAACAAAGAAACAGAAGAATTGAAATTGGCCCCTTCAAGAAGGATAAAGAATTTATATATGATGGGAAAGAGATATGTGAATGTCTAAAAACTGAATATACATGACAACAGACAAAAAAACGTAATAGAGAAAACCCGCATCTATTCGACGAAATAAATGAAGGAGACCTAACAGATATTGTAATTGACTGAAAAAGTATCAATATTATTAAGAAAAAGTATTGATGAAGGGAAGATCCCTGAAATATTTGAGATGGCTTATGTTACACCTATACACAAAGGTGGAAC
>JAAEPP010000488.1 GCA_024232495.1 Flavobacteriaceae bacterium | reverse complement strand
TATAAAACCACATATTACCCAGAATCAGGTAAATATCATTGTACTTGTCCTGGTACTTGGAGAACTGGTGGTAATTGTAAACATATAAAAGCATTAAGAATTAAAATAGAAAAGAATGAGTAGAGGAAGACCAAGTGAAAAACCAGCAATAGTTTTAGATAAGTGGATTCAAGAAACTGAAGATCAAATATGGCATTTTGATAAATCAAAATCATCTAATGGGTGTTATTTAGTAGAACAGAAATTCCAAGCAGGTAATAAAACCAAATTCAAAGCTGATAAAGGCAAAGCATATGGTAAACAACCCGTAGTAATGGTATTTAAAACATCAAATCGTTCCAATGCTAAAACCAAAATGAAAATTTGGAATAATGAAAATATAGATTATATTATGTCAGCTAAAAAACTCCCAGGTGTACCTGATAAGGCAGAGATACTAGAATTATCAGTAGGTAAAAGCTTTATAGAAAAATATCAATCTAAGTATAATTTATAATATTTAT
>JAAEPP010000487.1 GCA_024232495.1 Flavobacteriaceae bacterium | reverse complement strand
TTAAGGTGTAAAATCTAATAACTAGCCTAGCCATCAGCGCTTAACTTAATTTCGTTAATCATTTTCTAGGCCAAACCATCAGCTTCTTCCTGTGATTTTGCTTCAGTATAAATTCTTATAATGGGTTCGGTATTTGACTTTCTTAGATGCACCCAGTTTTCTTCAAAATCAATCTTTACACCGTCTATTGTATTAATTTCTTCAGAAGCGTATTTTTGCTCCATCGTCTTTAAAATTCGATCAACATCTAATTGAGGTGTTAATTGAATTTTTTTCTTACTCATAAAATAAGAGGTATAGGTTTTTCTCAGCGAACTTACCGAGATTCTTAGGTCAGCTAAATAACTTAAAAACAAGGCAATTCCAACCAAACTATCCCTACCATAGTGCAACTCTGGATAAATAATACCTCCATTTCCTTCGCCGCCAATCACCGCATTGGTTTCTTTCATGGCTGTAACTACATTCACCTCTCCTACTGCGCTAGCCGTATAGGTTCCGTTTCTTTTTTTAGTAATATCGCTTAAAGCTCTCGAGGAAGACATATTAGAAACTGTATTCCCTGGAGTGTGTTGCAGCACATAGTCAGCAACTGCTACCAAGGTATATTCTTCTCCAAACATATTGCCTTTTTCATCTACAAAAGCCAAACGATCGACATCTGGATCTACTACGATACCAAAATCAGCATGTTCAGCTACGACCATATTCATTAAATCACCCAAATGTTCCTTTAAAGGTTCGGGGTTGTGAGGAAACTCCCCGTTAGGAGTACAATACAACTTTACTGGCTCAACACCTAAGGCTTCTAGGAGAGCTGGTACTGCAATACCACCTGTTGAATTAACGCCATCTACAACCACTTTAAATTTTGCTTTTTTTATAGCCTCAACATTTACAAGGGGTAAGTCTAAAATTTCGTCTATGTGTAAATCTATATAGGCATGGTTGGTCGTTATTTTTCCCAAATTATCAACCTCAGAAAAATCGATTGATTCATTTTCTGCAATATCCAATATCATTTGACCTTCCTTTGCATTTAAAAACTCTCCTTTATGGTTTAATAATTTAAGAGCATTCCATTGTTTTGGATTGTGGCTTGCGGTTAGTATAATCCCTCCATCAGCATGATCCAGCACTACAGCAACTTCAACAGTTGGTGTAGTCGATAAATCTAAATCTACTACATGAATACCCAAACCCACTAAAGTATTCATTACTAATTGTTGCATCATATGTCCCGATATACGCGCATCTCTTCCAACAACCACTTTATAATGATCTTTAGTCGCTTGTTGTTTTAGCCAACAACCATAGGCAGCTGCATATTTAACTGCATCTAAAGGAGTTAAATTTTCTCCTTGTTTTCCTCCAATAGTTCCTCTAATACCAGAAATAGACTTAATTAATGTCATCTTATAAATTTTCAACAAAGATACTTTTAAATCGTAAAAACTTCATAAGCATTTTGTAATTTGTGAAAGTATTTTTTTCAAATTTAATGAACCATTTAATGTTTAATTTAAGATTAACGTGAACTATTTAGCTCATATTTATTTATCTAATGAGGAAGAAGAAATTACCCTGGGTAATTTTATTGCAGATGGCGTAAAAGGGAAAAAGTATGTTCAATTTCCTCTGGGTATTCAACAGGGAATTTTATTGCACCGAGCAATTGATAGTTTTACAGACGCCCACCCCATCGTAAGAAAAAGCACAAAACGATTGCATAAAAAATACGGTCACTATAGCGGGGTTATTGTTGATATTTTGTACGATCACTTTTTAGCAAAAAACTGGACGCAATACCATTCGGTCCCCTTACATAAATACACAGAAAATTTTTATAACTTCATCAATTCTAATTTTGACCGTTTAACCCCTAGAATTCAGAAAATGATGCCTTATATGATTGAGCAAAATTGGTTGTTAAGTTATGCTTCAATTGAGGGAATAAGTAAGATTCTTGATCAAATGAATCGACGAACAAATAACCAATCAAAAATGAATTTAGCGGTCTTAGAATTAACTACTTATTACAAGGAGTTTGAAGAAGAGTTTACTTTATTTTTTAAAGACTTAAAAAAATTTTCAAAAAATAAAATAATAGAATTAAAAAATTTATGAGGCGATTCATTATTATCCTAACAGCACTGCTGTTTATATGCTGTAACAAAGACTCTAAACAAAATCATTTAGCTTTAAAAACTGAAAAAACAACTCCCTTAACTAAAAACCCAACGTATGGTTTAATTGTAGATAGTGCGATGGTCGTATCTGCAAGAGCTGAAGCTTCAAAAATTGGTGTTGACATTATGAAATTAGGAGGCAATGCATTCGACGCCATGATTGCTACAGAATTGGCTTTGGCGGTAACCTATCCTGTAGCAGGAAATATAGCTGGTGGAGGATTTATGGTTTATCGAACCCAAAATGGAGCAGTTGGCGCTTTAGATTATAGAGAAAAAGCACCTATTAAAGCTACACGGGACATGTACCTGGATAAAAACGGGAGTTTTATTTCTAAAAAAAGTAAGCTTGGTGCACATGCAGTTGGAGTTCCTGGAACTGTGGCAGGAATATTTGAAGTGTATAAAAAATTTGGCTCTTTACCTTTAGAACAACTATTTAAACCTGTAATCGATTTAGCAAAAAACGGATACATCATTACTAAAAAACAAGCGTCAAGACTGAATCAATTCCAAAAAATTATAAAAGACGTTAATTCAGGAGAGTCTCTGTATACTCAAAATTACAAAGAAGGCGATACCCTAAAAAATAAAGCACTGGCAAATACACTATTTCGAATTTCTAAAAATGGCAGAAAAGAATTTTACGAAGGAGAAACCGCTAACATAATGGTCGATTTTTTAGATTCGAAAAATGGAATTATCACTTTAGAAGATTTTAAAGCTTATGAAGCGATCTGGAGAGATCCTGTTGTTTTTAACTATAAAGATTTAAAGATTATATCGATGTCTCCTCCTTCAAGCGGAGGTATTTGTTTGGCTCAAATTTTAAAACTTATCGAACCTTACCCCATTAAAGATTATGGCCATAACAGCCTTAAAACAATACAAGTAATTACGGAGGCAGAACGAAGAGCCTATGCCGACAGAAGTTTTTACTTAGGCGATCCAGATTTTGTTTCAATTCCTTCTAAAAAATTAATAAGTACCGATTATTTAAAGGGCAGGATGAAGCAATTTTCCTTTGAAAAAGCGACCGATTCAAAAAGTTTAAGTTATGGAAGTATTCCTGGTTTTGAAAGTTCAGAAACCACGCATTACTCTATTGTTGATCCTTATGGGAATGCAATAGCAGTAACTACGACTTTAAATGGTGCGTATGGCTCAAAATTATATGTAGATCAACTTGGCTTTTTTTTAAACAATGAAATGGATGACTTTAGTGCAAAACCTGGAGAACCAAATATGTTTGGATTAATTGGAGGGGAAGCCAATGCGATAGCACCACAAAAAAGAATGCTTAGCTCGATGACGCCCACTTTGATCGAGAAAAACAATGCTTTTTGGATGAGCTTGGGAACTCCAGGAGGTTCAACCATTATCACATCGGTTTTACAAACGCTGCTAAATGTATATGAATACGACATGACGATGCAACAAGCAGTCGATGCTCCAAGGTTTCACCATCAGTGGTTACCAGATGTAGTAATTTTTGAATCCGATTCATTTTCTAAACAACTAGTCGATTCTCTAAAAAACAAGGGATACAAAATACAACCGAAAGCAGGTACCGTTATAGGTAAAGTCGATGCCATAAGAGTACTCCCCAACGGAAAACTTGAGGGCGGTGCCGACCAACGAGGTGACGATACAGCTCTAGGATTTTAAAATTATATTAATTTTGTTTTGCTCTAATTTTTTTATAGAGTCGTATACTTAACATCAATAATACACCAAACAATACAATTCCAAAAACGCCCCAAATCCAAGAAATTGCACTTTTTAAAACCACCAAAAATACAATTGCAAATAGTAATAGGGTAGCTACTTCGTTCCAGATCCTCAACCTAAAAGAATTGTATTTAACAATTCCCTTTTGTTGTTGCTGGTAAATTTTTTGGCATATAGCATGATATAGGTAAAGGGCAAAAACAAAAGATAATTTAACCAACATCCAGGGCTCTGATAAGTAATAAGGATTTAAATACAACATCCAAAATGCAAATAAACTCGCTAGAATTGCTGATGGCCAGGTAATAATATACCATAAGCGCTTGCTCATAATTTTATATTGAGTTTGCAAAATTGACTTTGAAGGTTCCTCTTTATCTTCAGCTTCCGCATAATATATAAAGAGCCTAACACTGTAGAACAGGCCTGCAAACCAAGTAATAACAAAAATTATATGTAGAGCCTTTAAATATAAAATATGCATTTTATTGTTTTATCTATTTAATTCAGTAACAAGATTGTTGTTATGTTCCCATTTATTAATCCAACTTACCATTACATCTACCCAATCGTCATTATCGTTCATACATGGAATGTGTTTGTAAGCAGTACCTCCAGCTTCTAAAAAATCTTCTTTTCCTTCCATAGCAATTTCCTCTAGTGTTTCCAGACAGTCCGAAACAAATGCAGGGGTAATAACTGCAATTTTCTTTTTTCCTTGGTTTGGAAATTTTTCTAATTCAAAATCGGTATAAGGTTTTAACCAAGGATCTTTTAGTAACCTGGATTGAAAAGAATTACTATAAGTACCTTCTTGGAGCCCTAAACTTTTAACGATAGCTTTAGTTGTTTCAAAACACTGGTGTCGGTAGCAAGTATAATGTGCCACTGAATTACGCTCACAACAACTGCCATCTAATTTACAATGATTTTTGGTAGGATCTGACTTTTTAATATGTCGTTCAGGAATGCCATGATATGAAAACAATACATGATCGTAATCAAAACCCTCTAAATGGTTTTTGATATTTGCACTCATAGCTTTTATATAGTCGGGTTGATTGTAAAAAGTAGGCAAAATGTCCATCGTCACATTTGGATAGTGTTCTGCAACTATTTGTTCTGCTTTTACAGTCACTGTTTCATAGGAAGACATGGCATAATGTGGGTAAAGCGGAACTAATAAAATTTCATCTACACCCTGATCGGTTAACGCTTTAAAACCTTTTTCCATACTCATACTGCCATAACGCATTGCTAGTGCAATGGGAATTGCTGACTTTGAGCTAACTTTCTTTGAAAAACGTTCAGAAATAACCACCAATGGGGATCCTTCTTTCCACCAAATTTTTTTATATGCTGCTCCTGATTTTTTAGGTCTCACTTGTAAAATAATTCCTTTTATAAGTAAAAAGCGTTTCCAATAAGCGATATCAATAACTCGCTCGTCCATTAAAAATTCGCCTAAGTAGCGCTTAACGTCTTTTGTTTCTGTTGAATCTGGTGATCCTAAATTGATAAGTAAAACTCCTTTCATATTATGATATTGAGTATTGTTTTGGGGTGATTCCGTATTTCTTTTTAAAGGCTGCAATAAAATGACTTGAGGTGCTATATCCTAATTTTGAAGCAATTTCATTGACATTAAATTGTTGTTCTATAAGTAATGTTTTAGCAAGTTCCATTTTATAATTTAATAGAAAAGTAAAAACAGGCGAGCCATAGTATTCTTTAAAACCACTCTTTAATTTTTTTATATTTAAACCCACCTGCTTTGCTAATTCTTGTAATCCAGGAGGATTGTTCATTTCATCAATAATAATTTCTTTTGCTTGTTTAATTTTACCGACGGTATCCCCGTTTGGCACGTAGGGACAATTTGCATTGGTTGCATCGGTTGTTGTATTAAAATAATGACTTAATAATTCGTATACTTTGCCTTTTAAATAGATAGGTCGTAATGAATCCGTAATTCTAAATGATATGAGTTGTTTCAAGATCATTTGTTCAGAGACTTCAATCAATTTGGGTTCAATAATTGGTTGTCCGTTCTTATAATTTTTAAAATTAAATAGCACATTTTCTTTTCCGGAAAACAAACTATGGAAAAAATTTAATGAAATTAATACCACTTTTAATTGCGATTGGGGTGGCAAGGTGTATAATATGTTCATGGACTCATCTTTATAATGTACCATACTTGAATCGTTCTCCTTAAGGGTAATGGCGCAGTGTTCCATATTAAAGGCTATTCTAACCTCATTTTCGGTACAAAAAAATAATTGAATGTAATTGTTTGTCAATTTTGTTTGAAAATTATCTACATGATCCGTTAAATTATTGAAATAGAGGACCTTAAACGCATCTTTTTCTTCAACGAGCACATGAGCACTTTTGTCGATATTTTTATATTTTTCCATTTAGTTTTTTAACGATAACATATAGGTTTCATTCATTAATTATTTGCAAAATTACAATAAAATAAATCAGCAATATAAAATTATTTGTTAAGAAAAGATGACATTGATCACCATCTGAAACCGTTAAGTTTTATGATAGTTTTAAGAAAAAATCATTCCTTCCGTTTTATTTAGAATTACTCTAAATTACACCTTGTAACTTCTTACGATAAATTTAGTCCTTGTATCGATATTTTTCACTTAAATGATTCGGTACTTTTGTCGACACTTATAAATATTCTATAAATGAGTTTAAACGAATCACCTCAAAAACTTTATAATGTTGGCCTAAATTATAAAAAAGCTGATATTAATGTTAGAGGCGCTTTTAGTATCACCAGAGAAAATCAAGTATTATTATTAAAAGAAGCTAAAGAAAACGGTTGTGAAGGTTTATTTGTAGTTTCTACGTGTAATCGAACTGAAATCACTGGTTTTGCTGAGCATCCATTTGAACTCATCAGCCTTTTAGTTAAGTACTCCAAAGGAAAAGTGGAAGATTTTATCCATGTTTCCAACGTCTATAAAAATAAAGCAGCAGTTAATCATCTCTTTAATATTGGTGTGGGCTTAGAAAGCCAAATCTTGGGTGATTACGAAATAGTTAGTCAGCTAAAAAATTCATTTAACCAAGCTAAAAAGCTTGGAACGACCAATGCCTATTTAGAGCGATTGATCAACTTAGTTTTACAAGCAAGTAAAGAGGTAAAAAATAAAACTAAGCTTAGTTCTGGAACCACTTCGGTTTCGTATGCAGCAGTCCAATACATTATGGATACTATTCCAGATTACAACAATAAAAAAATATTAAATTTTGGACTAGGTGATATTGGTAAAAATACGTGTAAAAACATTTTACACTATACCAAAATAAATGATTTAACACTCATTAACAGAACGCATGATAAAGCAAAAAACTTTAAAGATAAAAATCCTGAAATCACCATTAAAAACCTAAATGAATTAACGAATGAGCTCCATCATACAGACATACTAATTGTCTCAACTGGAGCAAATTACCATACGATAACTCAACAACACATTCAAGAGAATAAAGAAATGTTAATCTTAGATTTATCGATGCCAGAAAATGTTGATTTAGCTCTAAAAGAAAGACCTGGTATCACCCTAGTGAATGTTGATGAACTCTCAAAAATTACTGATAAAACTATCGAAACTAGAAAAAAAGAAATTCCATTTGCTGAAACTATTATCGAGCAATACAAACAGGAATTTAACGATTGGATATCGTACCGAAAATTTGTTCCAGCTGTCAATGCATTGAAAGAATCTTTGCAAACAATTCAAGGACACGAAATAGATTTTCATCGAAAAAAAATTAATAATTTCAATGAAGAACATGCGGAACTTATTACTTCGCACATGATTCAGAAAATTACCACACAATTTGTAAAGCACCTAAAGGATGATGAAACTTCAGTTGATCAAAGTATCGAGGTTATCAGTAAAATATTTAACTTGAAAGAGCTTAATTTAACAGAAAATGATTAAAATAGGGACCCGATCTAGTGAATTAGCCCTATGGCAGGCAAACACGGTAGCAGCACATCTAGAAGAATTAGGACACACTACGAGCATTATAAAAATTGACTCTTTAGGAGACCAAGTTCTCGACAAACCACTCTACGAATTAGGGGTTACTGGTGTCTTCACCAAGAGTTTAGATGTGGCATTATTAAACGGGCAAATCGATGTAGCGGTTCATTCACTTAAAGACGTTCCAACAAAGTTACCAGAGGGTGTTGTTCAAGCAGCGGTTTTAAAAAGAGGAAATTATAATGATGTTTTGATTTTAAGAGAAGATGAAAATTTCTTTGAAAATGAGCAGGCAACTATTGCAACAGGTAGCTTAAGACGAAAAGCACAATGGCTACACCGCTATCCTAAACATACCATTGTTGGCTTGCGTGGTAATGTTAATACCCGATTGCAAAAACTTAAGGACAGCTCCTGGAATGCTGCGATTTTTGCATTAGCCGGTTTATCAAGAATAAAACTTCTACCCAAAAAGCACAAGCACATTAAATTAGATTGGATGACTCCCGCTCCAGCTCAAGGTGCAGTAATGGTTGCTGCACTAGAAAAGAATAATCATGTAATGGATATTTGCAAAGAGCTCAACGACGAAGAAACTGCGCTTTGTGTTCATATAGAACGTCAATTCCTTAGAGTTCTAGAAGGTGGATGTACAGCTCCTATAGGAGCTTTAGCAACCCTAAAAGAAGAAGAATTAAGTTTTAAGGGTGTTTTATTTAGTCCAGATGGTAAAAAGAAAATTGAGTTTAGTAAAACAGCCTTAAAAAATGAAGTAACTGATCTTGGAGAATTCGCAGCGAATTACATATTGTCTAAAGGTGGAAAAAAAATAATGCGAGAAATCGTTGAAGTGGACAAAACCATTAATGTGTTCTCTACAAAATATCTATCTAAAGAATTAACTTCTAAGCTTCAGTCTGATATTGGTATTTCGATGAGTGATTTTATATCTATCAAAAACCAAAGGATAAAATTAAAAGATATAAAAACACCTATTAAAAATGCTGTTTTTACCAGCCAAAATGCGGTAGAAGCCGTTTTATTTAATTATCCTGTTGAAGAATTAGAATTTAAAGATATTTATTGTGTCGGCAGAAGGACCAAGCGATTAATTAAAAATAAAATAGGAATTATTGCTCACGCTGAAAGTTCAGCTGAAAAACTTGCACTTTATTTAAAAGAAAAATTAAAAGATAAAGAGATTGTCTTTTTTTGTGGCAACAAACGACGAGAAGAACTACCAAAAATTTTAAATCAGAGTGCTTTTAAAATTCATGAGATTGAGTGCTATCAAACGGTCTTAACTCCTCAAAAGATTGATTTAAAATTTTCTGGCGTATTATTTTACAGCCCATCAGGAATTGAAAGTTTTTTACAAAATAATACGACACAAAATCGAGTTGCATTCTGTATTGGAGAAACGACAGCGTC
>JAAEPP010000486.1 GCA_024232495.1 Flavobacteriaceae bacterium | reverse complement strand
ACTTTGCATTGTAGAGATCCGAAAATCGAAAAAATATATGTGGTGAGCGCGCGCCAAAAATTTTTGAAATTTTTTTGGATTTCACCCATAGATTTTTGAACTTTTTCTAAGAATTGTTCTGGGCACTCTACCACAGCGTCTGGGGGCCGTATGAGAATCATAGGACATACTTTGCATTGTAGAGATCCGAAAATCGAAAAATATATGTGGCGAGCGCGCGCCAAAAATTTTTGAAATTTTTTTTTGGAATTCACCCATACATTTTTGAGCTTTTTCTAAGAATTGTTCTGGGAACTCCTCCACAGCATCTTAGGGCCCTATGAGTATCATAGGACATACTTTGCATTGTAGAGATCCGAAAATCGAAAAAATATACGTGGCGAGCGCGCGCCAAAAATTTTTCAAATTTTTTTGAATTTCACACATAAATTTTTGAGCTTTTTCTAAGAATTGTTCTGGGAACTCTTCCACAGCGTCTTAGGGTCCTATGAGTATCATAGGACATACTTTGCATTGTAGAGATCCGAAAATCGAAAAAATATACGTGGCGAGCGCGCGCTAAAAATTT